>NZ_JACRWG010000089.1:0-5217 GCF_014306455.1 Catenibacterium faecis | reverse complement strand
TTTTTCAAATTAATTGTGGACTTCCAACCGTATTCAATTTTTTGGTGAGGCGGACTTGTCCAGCGTATTGAGTGGACTTCTCTACTGTAACGAGTGGTCTTCCATTAGCGGAATACTCAGCACCTGCAAGTGGAATTCTACGAGAATCAATTTTGTTGATAACAACTTTATATGTAAATACGATTACTTTATCTTCTGGTGTCTGACCTTTATCTCCACCCTGTTCATTGTTAGGGTTATTAGAGAATTCCATATACATTATATTTGGGTTACCTAAAAAACCAATAACTGCATTTTCATTTAATGTCGCAGTATATTCAACTCTTACTTTTGATACATCATCACCCAAAACTTTTACATCCTTAATAGTTACAGTGAAGTGCTGATCATCTGTGATATTCACTTCATATTGATTTAATTCAAGTACTTCGTTGCTATCATTTTTATAAACTTTAAATGAATCTCTGTCAAGCGTCAAGCCATTAGATAAAGTATCATGGAACACTAACTGATAAACACTTTTGTAATCATTATAATCCTGAGCTACAGTACCAGTTAACTGGAATGATACCTGATCACCAATATCATAGTCTGCAGAATCCTGCCATCATGTTTTTGTACCTTCAGTATCATTTGTATCCTTTACTTTCTTTTCTGAAGTAGGAACACTTGATTTTACTTTTGCAGATACATCATTACCTACAACTTCTCAAATAAACTTAGTATAAGAATCCTGTCCAGATACTGAACCATCTTTATCCTTTACTAAATAATAGCCTGGTGTCAAATTGTTAATCTTATAGTTTTTACCATTTACTTCTTTCTGCCAGGCTTATTTAAAATATTAAAATCTGTCATATTCTCTCCTTTATTTAATAAATAGAAAAGCGTGTAATCGGATAAACCCTCATGACAACTTTTCCAATAATTTGTTTTTGATCAATACATCCTAAATCTCGCATTCTAGAATCTATAGATTGCCTTCTATTGTCTCCAAGTACAAAGACTTTTCCATTAGGCACGATATAAGGAAAGACTTCATCACGTAATGGATTGTCTTTTCTACTTGATAGATAGTCTTCTTCTAGTTTCTTATCATTCACAAATACATAGCCATTTGTATCAATATTGACCTCATCATTACTTAGGGCGATAACTCTTCTTACAAGAAGCTTATTGTTGTATTCAAAAGCGATTAAGTCTCCCTGTTTAAAAGATTTTGTTTTTTTAATACATACATAATCATTATTCTTTAATGTAGGGCTCATAGAGTTTCCTTCTACCTTATAAATTGGACAGAAAGTAGTAATCAGAAACATTATGATACAAATGATAATTAAACTAATAAAAGTTATTTTCTTCTTCATATAAGCACCTTTTTTAAGTTATTGTTAATGTTTGGAAAAAACCATGCAAAAAATATCATAGAAATAATTTAAAAACAATTAATTTGAAACATAATGTAACATGTAACACTCACTCGAGACATTCGTTATACTTATATTTTTCTTGTATTTTACTTCTAACAGAATTTATTTATAATACATACCAATTATAACAATAGTTTTATCTCTTATATAACTAAAAATTGAAAAAAGTAACTATTTACTTTGAAATAGTTACTCGTTACATATATACGTAACACTAATTGTTATTTGTGTTGGTGGTCCAATTAAAAAAATAACCGTTACTAGAGGAACGGTTATTCTTCAATCTCATCTTTTGTAAGTATACCAACAATTCTCTCAACTGCATCTGACTACTCCCACGGGCAAGCCCGTGGGGTTCTTACTGTCAAGTTTAGCTTGTAATCGTACATCATTTTCAGACTTTGGAATACAAGTGTAAATCTATTTAAGTAAGAACTTTTATTACCAAGCAGTCCAACGACCACATTAACGGTAAATTTCTATCTTACGATATGGAAGTATAATCAATCTCCCTGATGTTTATTTTATACTATTTTGATTCCACTATTCAATACTTTGATTCTATTAGTCTCAATTCTTTTAATTAAGGCTTCTTCCTTACTGTAACACTCTTCAAATTCTGAAATACATCTATCTCTATCTATATTCTTAGTCCTGTAATCATAGCAGTACAACAGAAATGATGAATACCAGTCTCGTTGTACTAGAGTTCCATCTGCTAAATGATACATCCTGTCAAATATTTTCTTCTTTATGTTATCATCTGCTGTATGGTCATATTGTGATGCTCTATAATCATTAGGTCTCACAGAAATGATCCCGAGTGACAAACCTTAGTCACATATTTTGTGTTAATTCATAAAAAATCCGTTCTGTTGCATATACTATTGGAACAAAAGAATTAATTTTCCTAAATTTACCTTCTGAAGCTTAATACTTCACACCCATCTTCTTACAAAAACGCATAATTGTTGCCGTGGATACATTTGTATCATTCGCAAGTTCACGAACACTTCTATGTAACACTTTTCTCTCTATTATTTATCCAATGTCATTCAAACTTTTCACTTGCGCATAAGTAAAATTCAAAATGTTCGCTCCTCTTCTATATTCACGGTATACTCAGACAAAGGTAAATACAACAGTAACCAATATATTCAATAATTTCTATTTTTGTGCAATATACAGATTAAGAGATGCTTCATCACATATGAATTCACCATAGCCATCAATAATATCAATAGTATGTTTGCCATCTGTCATATGTTTATACTTCTTACCTACAAACATACGTTTTGTGCCACCTTTACTATTAGTGAGTATGACTGCAAGTCCTGTTTCAAAAGTCCATCCTATCACATCTGGATCATCTATATAATCATGTCTTATTCCTTCTACATATTGTTTTCTTAGTTTCAACATATAATCTAATATGTCTTTTTTGGGATTGATATGATCATGAGGGATTCCATAATAGTCACCATAGAAGATACATGGATAACCTTGTTCTCTTAGTAAAATGCAGGCATAAGCCTGTGGTTTAAACCAATCTTCTATGAATGAAGTTAAGGATTGTCCTGGTTGTGTATCATGGTTATCCACAAATGTGACAGCATACTTGTCATATCTTTGTACTAACGTATTATTGAAGAGTTCTCGCATATCATAATAACCATTAGAATGACTGGCATCATAGAAATGATAGTGTAATGGTACATCAAATAGACTCATACAGAAGTGTGTAGATTCTAGATAATGACATAAATGGTTAATATCACCCCAGTATTCTCCTACAGTAAAGAGTTCTTTTTTAGAATGTTTACGCATTATAGTGATCCAATGTTCATAGAAAGATGAGTCTATATGCTTAATGGCATCACATCTAAAGCCATCTAGATGAGTAATGTCTTTATACCAAAGTCCCCATTGAATAGCTTCTTCGACTACTTCAGGATTATTGTAGTCTAAATCTGCACCCATTAAATAATCATAATTTTCATATTCATCATCAACATTCTCACTGAAGTGTTTTCCCTTAAAAAGATAAAGACCATGTTGATGTTTAGATGCATCATAATCTACACTCGTAAAATGTTTTGAATTATATATAAAGTCAGAATATTTATCTCTAGATGGAAATGAGAAGTATGTAGAAGCACGAATGACTCTTTTTCTTTTAGATACTTTATGTCTATGATAGGCATCTACCTTATAGGCAATGACTTGTTCCATTCCATCTGCACCCATGAGATGATTCAATACAATATCTGCATAGACATCTATTCCAAATAGATGAAACATCTTAATACACCAGAGATATTCCTTCTTTGTGCCATATTTGGTACGTATTGTATTCTTGCTTTTGAATTCTCCTAAGTCATAATGATCATAGACACCATATCCTGTATCATTGACTCCATATGCACCTTTATAAGCAAGAGGAAAATATAAGTAACTAAATATATCGACTATTGTGATTAGATGTGTTCAAATCTCCTCAAAGGAGAGCGTTAAAATGAAAACATCAAATATCACAAATTATAAATTAAAGGATTTTACTGAACTTTTAGGCGTATCTGTTAAGATGTTATAACGTTGAGATAGAAAAGGAACTTTAAAGGCAAACCGAACCAAAACTAAAGGCATTATTATACTTATAATCATCATTTACTAAATCAAGTTGCATTTTTAAGATAGTTTTATAATGTAAAAGAATTATTTGAATACCCACAGACCACAGGTTTGTGAAAATTAAATTATATAAACGCCTATAAATCGGCGTTCATGAAGCTGAACTTGATGCATAGATTTTCCATTTGTACTATAATTAGATTAGAAATCAGATGGAGAACTCATACAGTATATGGTTTCAATACTTCATGTGTTCTCCTGCCAGTTGCAGGGGCTTCGTAAGTATAAAAAACAGATAGAAAGGGATGAGGAAATTGCTGAAGAGCTTCAAAACGGAAATAAATCCTACAGAGGACCAGAAAGTAAAGATTCGTAAAACAATAGGTACTTGCAGATTTATATATAACTTCTATCTTGCTCATAATAAGGAGCTTCATGAAAGTGGAAAAAAGTTTATGAGCAGCAGCCAGTTTAGAGTATGGCTTAACAATGAGTATCTTCCGAACCATCCAGAATATTCATGGATCAAGGAAGCTTATTCAAAATCGGTAACACAGGCAGTAAATAACGGACAGACCGCATTTGAAAACTTCTTTAATCATAAGAGCGCCTTTCCAAAATTTAAGAAGAAAAGCAGATCTGATGTGAAAATGTATTTTGTAAGGAATAATCCAAAAGATTGCCTTTGCGAAAGACACAGAATCAAGATTCCGTCACTTGGCTGGGTACGCATCAAAGAGAAAGGATATATTCCCACAACTAAAGACGGATACGTAATTAAGAGCGGTCATGTCTCAATAAAAGCTGACAGATACTATGTTTCAGTTCTTATAGAAATCCCAGACAAAACGACAGCCAATAATTCCAGTGAAGGAATTGGCATTGACCTTGGATTAAAGGACTTTGCGATTGTCTCTAACGGAAAAACCTATAAGAACATCAATAAATCTGCCAGATTAAGGAAGCTTGAAAAAAAGCTTATTCGAGAACAGAGAAGTCTTTCTCGAAAGTATGAAAATCTAAAGAAAGGAGAGTCTACTCAAAAAAGAAATATACAGAAACAAAAGCTTAAGATACAGAAGCTTCACCATAGAATTGACAATATTCGTACTGATTACATCAATAAGATAATCGCAGAGATAGTGAAAACCAAGCC
>NZ_JACRWG010000088.1:0-5316 GCF_014306455.1 Catenibacterium faecis | reverse complement strand
GTATACCACCTCTCTTTGATTATACTATTATATCGAGATGCACACTAGAGTTTTGGGGGATTTGAGTTTGGTTATATATTTGTGTCCGCGCAACAAAGGCGCGGGGAAATGGAGAAAATTATGAAAAGAATGCTAAGTGGTATTAAACCTACAGGACGTGTTACTTTAGGTAACTACATTGGCGCTATTAAGCCATTTGTACAGTTCCAGAATGAATATGAAATGATTATCTTTGTCGCTAATCTTCATTCAATGACTATTTACCAGGAACCTAAGGATTTAAGAAAGAATACAAAAGATTTAATCGCATTATATATTGCAGCTGGATTAGATCCTGAACAGGTAACTTTATTCCTACAGAGTGATGTCTTAGAACATGCTCAGCTTGGATGGTATTTAGGATGCATGGTCTCTATGGGTGAATTATCACGTATGACTCAATATAAATCAAAGAAACTTGAAGCAGAAGAAAAAGGCGGACATATTGGTGCTGGTATCTTCAACTACCCTTCTTTAATGAATGCGGACATCTTAATGTATGATCCAGATTATGTACCTGTAGGAGAAGACCAAAAACAGCATGTAGAGCTTGCTAGAAACGTAGCAGAACGTTTTAATAGCCGTTATAGTGATACTTTCAAGCTTCCTGAACCTATCATTCCTAAAGTAGGTGGACGTATTATGGACTTACAGGATCCTACTAAGAAGATGAGTAAATCATCACCTAATGGCAAAGGATGTATTTATGTATTAGATCCAATTAATGTATCTAAGAAGAAAATCTTATCTGCAGTGACTGATAGTGATTCACATGTGAAGTTTGACCCAGAAAATAAGCCTGGTATTTCTAACCTACTTGAAATCTATTCTATTATTTCAGGTAAAACTATTGAAGAACTTGAAACAATGTATGAAGGTAAGGGTTATGGAGATTTCAAGAAGGATCTTGCAGAAGTTGTCGGAGACGAACTTCAGAGAATTCAAGACCGTTATAATGAAGTCTTAGATGGTGATTATCTTGATAATATTCTTGAAGCAGGAGCAGAGAAAGCAAGAAGAATTGCAAGAAAAAAACTTGCAAAGGTTGAAAGAAAGATTGGTATTACAATTAAGAAAAAATAAAACAATGGCTCGCGCCATTGTTTTTTATTTAATGATGAAGAAATATGCAAGTACTAATAGTCCTAATACAATTCTATACCATCCAAATACCTTGAAGTCATGCTTCTTGATATAGCTCATTAAGAACTTGATGATTAAAATTGATGATACAAATGCGACTAGCATACCAAGTCCTAATACTGCAAGCTGTGAAGCTGTAAATGCAAGACCAAACTTAACTAGTTTTAATAAGCTTGCGCCAAACATAACAGGAATAGCTAAGAAGAATGTGAATTCTGCAGCAACTGTACGACTAACACCTAACATTAATCCACCAAGGATTGTCGCACCAGAACGAGATGTACCTGGGAAAATAGCTGCAATTAACTGGAACATACCAATTAAGAAAGCAGTTTTACCATTGATAGCTTTTAAAGAGTTAATCTTAGGTCTTAATGATGCATTTCTATTTTCAATTACGATAAATCCAATACCAAAGATAATTAATGCTAGAGCAACACATGGTGGATTATAGAATAATGCTTCAAATACATCATCAAATAATAATCCTACTACTGCAGCTGGGATACATGCAAAGATGATCTTAAGCCATAAGTCAAAGATATCTCTATCTACATATTTAAAGAAACCTTTTACCATTGGATTTGTATTCTTCTTAAATGGCCAGATCTGATTCCAATAGATAACTACTACTGCAAGAATAGCACCTAACTGAATTACAACCTGGAACATAGAATAGAAATCTTTAGAAACATCTAATTTCACAAATTCATTTAATAAAATCATATGTCCAGTACTACTGATAGGTAACCACTCAGTGATTCCTTCTACAATACCAAACAAAATAGTTTTTAAATAGAGTAACATATTAATCTCCTTTTTTATTGTCTTTTTGATTATGGCACAATTCTTATTATTTTCAAGGTTTTAAGCATAAAAAAAGACTTTCTCGGATGAGAAAGTCTATTTTACTGCAACGACTTCAACTTCTAGTAAAGCACCTTTAGGAAGTTTAGCAACTTCTACAGCACTTCTTGCTGGATAAGGTTCTTCAAAGTATTCAGCATAGATACCATTCATAGTTGCAAAATCATTAATATTATCTAAGAATACAGTTGTTTTCACAACATTCTTGAATGTAAGATTCTGACTTTCAAGTAAACCTTTTACATTATCTAATGCACGTCTAGTCTGTGCTTCGATACCTTCTGGCATCACGCCTGTTTCAGGATCTAATGGAATCTGTCCTGAGAAGAAGATCATATTGCCAATATCAATTCCCTGGCTATATGGTCCAATAGCACCTGGTGCTTTGTCTGTTTTTACTACTTTAGTCATTTGTACATCCTCCTAATGCCCTCATTATAACATTCTTATACACTAAAGTGAAACATAAGATATTGTCATAAAGGGTAGAATTTGCTACAATATTTAAGCGGAGGCATACAAGAATTATGAAAGATTTTATCAAGAAATTTGCACGTGAAATCAGTGTTTTTGGATTAGTACTTGTTGTATTCCTTGGATTATTTATTTATCGTCAGGCAACATATGCAACATATACAACTTTATCAAGCACTAAGTTTGAACAGAAGATTGAAAACAAGGATAGTTTCATTCTTGTTGCAGGTAATAGTTCTGATAATACTATGAAGTCTTTCCAGGAAGTAATGACTACTTACCAGACAAAGAATAGAAAAAATAAAATTTATTATGTTGATACAAAAGGAAAGTCTTCTAATTACCTTACCAAGAAATTAAATGTCAATGTCTCTACACCTTGTACATTTATTATTAAAAAAGGTAAAGTGACTGCAAAATATCCAGGTGCTCTACAGTACTACTATTTCAAAGATTTTATAAATGCAAACCTATAAAAGAGATTGCCCAAAAGGCAATCTTTTTACTTGCAAAAATTTTTTTAACATATATAAGAAGTGTATATTTTGTATAATCTCCATAATTAATGGAGGTATGGATATGAAATATGCTTATATTAGAGTTTCTACTAAAGATCAGAATATTGATAGACAGGTAGAAGCAATGAAAGAGGCTGGTATTGATAAGAGTAAGATGTTTATTGATAAGCAGTCAGGCAAAGATTTTGAACGTAAGAATTATAAGAAGATGTTAAGAAAGCTGAAGGCAGGTGATGAAGTGTATATTAAGTCTATTGATCGACTTGGTAGAAATTATGATGAGATTATTGAACAATGGAGAATACTGACAAAAGATAAGGATGTAGATGTGAGTGTATTAGATTTTCCACTTCTTGATACAAAAAATAAGATCAATGGCTTAACAGGAAAGTTTATTGCAGATCTTGTATTACAGATATTGTCCTATGTTGCCCAGATAGAAAGAGAAAATATTAGACAAAGACAAGCTGAAGGTATTAGAATTGCAAAAGAAAAAGGTGTGAAGTTTGGTAGACCAGTCATGGATATTCCAGAAAATTTTGATTCTATTTATCAGCTTTGGGAGAATAATTTAATTAGTTTAAGAGAAGCAGGAAGGATGCTGGAAATAAGTCATACGACATTCCAGAGACTTGCAAAAAGATATAATAATAAAGATGTCAGCCGTTAAGCTGACATCTTTTTACTTCTTGAATTCTATTTCATTAAGTGGTACATCATTTTTTAACTTGTGGTTACAATTAGGACATCTCTGTTCTACACCAGTCACAAAACTTCTAGACTTTGTAAAAATATCAACATGACCACATGAGTCACAACGACATCTTTTCATTAAAGTAAAATTATAAGCCATAAGTAAGATATAAAGCACAACAGTCCCAATAGTTCCAGGTAAACCCCATGACATAAAGAAGCTGACTAATATACCAATAATTAATAAGAAGTTAGAACCGATTTCTATTCTTCTAATTGTTTTCGCATATTGATTTCTACTTTTCATATATTCTCTCCACTCTTGGTGAAATGAGACAGATGATTTCATAAGGGATTGTATTGATTTCTTTAGCCATTTTCGCAAGTGAGATATGTTCTCCAAAGATTTCCACATCATCCCCAGGTTTTACATTTTCATCTACCTTCACCATGCACTGATCCATACATACTCTTCCTACTACAGGATAGTAATGACCATTAATATAGACTTCTCTACCCTGATTAGCGCGTGTAAATCCATCTGCATAACCAATTGGTAAAGTCGCAATATATTGGTCCTCATCAGCTGTATAAGTCATACCATAACCAATCTTTTCACCTTTAGGTACAACTTTAACCATTGCAACTTTTGTATAAAGACTCATAGCTTGTTTTAAATCACTATTTTCTTCACCACGTGGATCTACACCATACATCGCAATACCAATACGTGTCAAATTACCATAGTCTGAATGATGGAACATCATAGCAGCTGAGTTATCACAATGAACATATTTAAAACGGTTATTACCTACAATAGATTTAAATAAAGCCAATTGTTTTTCATATTCATCATCCTGAGAGAAATCATCTGCTGTCGCAAAATGAGTAAAGATTCCTTCTACATCAATCTTGGAAGAATCAATCATTTCCATAGCCTTTTCAAATTCTTTTTCTGTCTTAAAACCAATTCTGTTCATTCCTGAATCAATACTTAAATGAACCTTAACAGGGGCATCATAGTGATGCATTTCATTAATCTTATTTAAGTAATCAAAAGAGAATAAAGCAAGGCTGATATTCTTCTTAATCGCAATATCTAAGTCTTCTAGTGGTATTGCACCTAATACTAGAATATCCTGTTTTACACCTAAATCTCTTAAGTCTACAGCTTCTTTTAAAGTAGCCACTGCAAACATCTGAATAATAGATTCATCCTTTAAAACAGAAGCAACTTCCTTATAGCCATGTCCATACGCATTTGCTTTAATGATAGCCACCATAGGCTTTTTAGTTTTTTTATATAATGTTTCTACATTTTCTTTAATATAATCTAAACGTACTTTTGCATACGTATCACGATAACGTGTCATTTTATATTCCTCTTTTCCTCAAGTAAAAAGTATAAACTAGAGATTTATACTTTTCAAGAACTGTTTGAAAAAGCAGCACTAACGTGCTGCTTCAGATTGTTGACAAATTAAATGAAAATATCAATTGGGCTATCCCAAATTGGTATTTTCATTTTTTGTTTGCTTGAAATATTCGTATATCACTCTAAATATAAAAAGGCAAGCATATT
>NZ_JACRWG010000087.1:0-5560 GCF_014306455.1 Catenibacterium faecis | reverse complement strand
AAATTTTATATCTAATTTGCGATTATCCGCATAAACACTATACTTTCAAGCACTTTGAAGTATAGAAAATTATTTAATTTACCACGAATTTACCACAATTGAATGAGCCTTGATATGACAATAAAATAGCACTAAAAAGACACCCTTTACACCTGAGTGGTGTCTTTTGTTAAAAAGCAGTCAATCCTAAGACTAACTGCTTTGTGTGTATGGATATAAAGTTGTCAAACTGGGATTGTATGTTGGAAATTATTCTACATCAATCACATCATCTTCACCTATTTCTATGAAAGTGGTGCTACTATCTGTTGAAACGTTTTTAGATACTGACATATTAAATATTATCAAGAGGATATTCAATAGCACAATTACTAGGAATATAACCCCAGCAATTTTCCAAATTTTTTTGCTACGCCTATTCTTAATTGCCATCTGTTCACTGATTTTTGCAAGTTGTTCTGCGATGACATCATTATCATCTTCATCAGGTATTGTTCCTCCAAGCAATACAAATTAACATTATAGTTGCATTACTCTTATATTGATGTAAAACTTAATATTCTATTGTTCCCAATATCACATAGAACCGAATTTACTACCACTATCTTATTTAAAAATGAAAATATCTTCTATCGGTGCATTGAGAACCCGTGAAATATCAATCGCCAGTTTTAGAGATGGATTGTATTGTGCTTTTTCCAACCTCATAATTGTTTCTCTACGAACCC
Organism: Catenibacterium faecis; assembly: GCF_014306455.1. Classification (NCBI taxonomy): domain Bacteria; kingdom Bacillati; phylum Bacillota; class Erysipelotrichia; order Erysipelotrichales; family Coprobacillaceae; genus Catenibacterium; species Catenibacterium faecis. Next base: position 4,832 of record NZ_JACRWG010000087.1, on the reverse strand, counting down.
CGACTTTTTCTGCCAGTTGTTCTTGTGTTAAACCTTGTGCTACACGATATACCTTTAAGTTGCACATGAAATCTTCTACCATGACTTATTCTCCTTTTTCGTAGCGGTATAATAAATAGTTGCTAAGAAAAATGACTAAAGCATAGATAAGTGAAACAGAAATGAGCATAAAAATTGCACACCATTCCACATTACGAGAAAACATTCCTATTGCCATAAGCCAAATGACTATAAAGAGAAGTTTAAATCCTACTTTATAGGCGTTTATTTCTGCTTTTCTTTTATTTTCTAAAAAAAGTTCATCTTCTAAAGTGTGAGAAAGTTTTCCTTCAAAGAAAAAGCCGAAAAAGCCAAAAAATATAAAGAATACAAAAGGATATATTTTCCCATATTCAAAATAAGTCCAAAAACCGCTAAAACCTAGAAATCCAAATATTCCACACAGTCCCCAATATGAAGATACTGTTCTTGAATAGTTTTTGTCTTTAAAATTTTTAGAAAAGGCGTTTTTAAAGAAGATAACTGTTACATATAAGACATAAATAGCTATCAAAGCACCGACTATCAACATTGGTATATCCTTTATGGAAAATACATAATTAGACATATCCATGTTTTTAACCCAGCGTGCGTCGTTAAATAATAAAGAGTAAATTATCCCTGCAATCAGTAATATTACACACCCTACTCCCATAAAGATAACTTGTTTCATTTGTTTTTTTGTCATAATCATCCCTCTTTTCAATGTGATGTTTTTGTATCTTTATAAGACAAATATATCACTTAATATAAATGGTGTCAACAAGAAAATGATACAAATACATCTCATATCGTTTTTATATAATTTACTACAAATCAGATTTTGTCCCTTTCTTCCTCTTGTCTGCCACAAACAGTAAAGGAAAAGCCCTGTCAAGAGCCTTGCCACCATTGGTGGTGCTTTGCACTCTTTACTGGGCTTTTTGTTTGCTGTATCTTCTACAAAGAGGAAAAGGGTTACTCGTCCTCATCATCAAAATCGTTATTTTTCAATACTTCCCGTAATAATTCCATATCTTCTTTTGAATTGGGGTTTATCATTTTTACGACTTGATAAGGTGTCCTATATTTATGTCCCTCTATGCTTTCACCGAACATATCCATGCTGTATAAATCATCATAGTGGTCTAACAGTTTTTGAAACTTCAAATGCTGGATAAATTCTTTGATTGGATAAAGGTCGGACGCTACAATGCTTTTTCCGTTGATGTAGTCGGTAATATATTCCCGTAACTTTTTCAACTCATATTCCAGCCATTCTTCTTCGCTGTCAAAGAAGTTGTCATAATGCCCATGTTTTAATTCTGCATTTAGTCGTTCTTCAATTCTTAAAAACTGGCAGACTTCCTTTTCGGCTTGATTAACATACTTCCATTCTCCCGACAGTAATTCATTTGGGGTTACACCCAGCACGTCCATTATCTTTTCTAATGTATCAAAGGTAGGATAATTCACACCACGTTCAATCTTGGAAAGGCTCTGCATATTGATACCGATTTTGTCCGCAAGTTCCTGTTGTTTCATTCCTCTGTATTTTCTTATGGTTTGTATGTTCTCTCCTAAGAAACTGATTTTCTTTTCATAATGCTCCATAACTTAGTATAACCGCTCCTTTCGTTGCTTTTTTTGACGTTTATAAGCATATCATACTTAATCTATATCCAAAAGTCAACAAAAACTTCTTGACAAGTAATTCTAATGGCGTTATTATCGTGTTAGATAGAGCGATTAAGCACGCTAGGGTCAATCACACGCTTGAGTAAGCATATAGAATAGATATTTTCACTTTGATAGCATGAATAGGCATGGACTATCAGACTGAAAATCGGATTTCTGACTGGGCTGTTCCGTTTAGCCACGAGCCTTACAAGGCTCGTGAGCGTTAAGAACGGGGCAGACACAGGAAGAAAGGGAACGCCTTTAGGCGTTCGTAAAGGGCGTATATGTAACACCGCCCTGCGCATACATGTCATAGTACCTAGAAACTGTGATAAATAAAGGACAAAACACGATTTTTACCCCGCAAAAAAACGGGAAGTACGAAAGGAGTAATGCACTATAACTACACACAAAAATTTATCCGTTAAGATTGATTACATCAGCATTGTATTTGATACTGCAACCGCTGAAGATGTAATCATGCACATTTTAGGTTTACCGACTGACATTTTCAATGTTTATCCAGCAACGATAAAATTCAAGACTTATCAAGCACGCTGGCAGATTGGAGATATTTATGTATCGGGGGACGCAAGAAAGACAGAGGACAACCCACAGGGGCTAGGCTGTTATCTTGTTATGACTGGCAGAGGTTGTGATGATATTTTCCGTATTCTCGATAGTAGGAATTGTACCTTTGGAGATATGTTCCGACGTTGTGAGCGAAGATACGGACTGGATAACTTCCATTTTACAAGACTTGATATTGCCATTGATGATAAGAACGAAAAGCCATTCTTTACCATAGAGCAGATAAAGAAGAAATGCGAAAAAGAGGAATTTATTTCTAATAGTGAGGGCTACCACTTTGACGAAAGCAAGTTTGATGATTTCGACACCGCAAAGACTGTTTATATCGGTGCTGGTAAATCGGGATTGTCCTACCGCTTTTATGATAAAGATAAGGAAGTCTGTTCAAAACATAATAAGACACTTGATGAAGTTGGCAGTTGGAAACGGACAGAAATGCAACTGCGTGATGATAAGGCTCATGCTTTTGCCATGACATTCAAAGACAGACCGCTGGAACTTGGGGAACTGGCTTTCGGGCTATTGGCAAACAACCTACGCTTTGTCGTGCCAAACAGAAATGAAAGTAATAAGAGCAGATGGAAAACGTGTCGGTTTTGGGAACGCTTTTTAGGGGCTGTGGAAGTCTTGAAAGTGCAAGTACCGAAACTACATAATTCTCTTGAAGAAACACAGCAATGGCTCACAGAGGGTGGCGTGATTTCCGCTGTCAAAAGTTTTTACTTCTTAGAAGAACATGACGCATTAGGTGGACTGGAAAAAGTGGGAACTATGCTTGATAAGGCAAGATACAGTAATTCCCTTTCCAGCAAACTAACCGCCCACTTACAGAGGATAAACCGCACCGACCTTATCCCCTATATCCAGTATGACACAAAACAAGGGAAAGGGGGTATCTAATGAATAACAACGATATTCCTGTATGGGAAAAGTACACCCTTACCATTGAAGAAGCGTCAAAATATTTCCGTATCGGAGAAAACAAGTTAAGACGATTGGCAGAGGAAAACAAGGACGCTGGCTGGCTCATTATGAATGGCAACCGCATACAGATTAAACGCCGACAATTTGAAAAGGTCATTGACAAATTGGACGCAATCTAATGCAAATGAGCCTTGTATGTGTTATGATGAACACAAGTCATATCAAGGCTCTTTCCAACAAGGAAAGGAGCAGACACCATGAAAGAAAAAAGACGGGATAGCAAAGAACGTATCCTGCATACTGGAGAGAGCCAACGAACAGACGGAAAATACTTATATAAATATGTGGACGCATTTGGAAACACAAAATATGTGTATGCTTGGAGATTGACACCCACAGACCCGACACCAAAGGGAAAACGGGAAAAACCCTCACTTCGTGAACTGGAACAGCAGATAAGACGGGATATTGAGGACGGTATCGACAGCACAGGCAAGAAAATGACGCTTTGCCAACTCTACGCTAAACAGAACACACAGAGGGCAAACGTGAAGAAAAGCACACAGAAACAACGGGAACAGCTCATGCGGTTATTGAAAGAGGACAAGTTAGGTGCTAGGAGCATTGATACGATAAAACCCTCTGACGCTAAGGAATGGGCATTACGCATGAAAGACAAAGGCTTTTCCTATAACACCATTAACAACCATAAACGCTCGTTAAAAGCGTCATTCTATATCGCCATACAAGACGATTGTGTAAGGAAAAACCCTTTTGATTTCAAGTTAAGTGAAGTCCTAGAAAATGATACCAAAGAGAAAGTCGCATTGACAGAGGAACAGGAACAAGCCCTACTCTCATTCATCAAGACGGACAATGTGTATCACAAGTATTATGATGATGTGCTGATACTGTTAAAGACAGGACTTCGTATCTCGGAACTGTGCGGACTGACAATCATGGACGTTGATTTTATCCATGAGGTTGTGGTTATCGACCACCAGTTACTAAAGAGCAAGGAACAGGGTTATTATATTGAAACGCCTAAGACAAAGAGCGGAATAAGGCAAGTGCCATTAAGCAGAGAAACAATACAGGCATTTCAACGGGTTATGAAGAAACACCCAAAGGCAGAACCATTTGTGATAGACGGACGGAGCAATTTCCTATTTGTCAATCATAAAGGCAAGCCCAAAGTTGCGATTGATTACAACGCCTTATTTGTCCGTATGATAAAGAAATACAACAAGCACCACAAGGACAATCCCTTGCCACATATCACACCGCATACGCTACGCCATACATTCTGCACAAGGCTGGCAAGCAAGAACATGAACCCGAAAGATTTACAGTATATCATGGGGCATTCAAATATCAGTATCACAATGAACTGGTATGCTCATGCGTCCATAGATACCGCAAAATCAGAGGTTCAGCGTCTAATCGCATAAGAAGTATTTACCACGATTTTAACCACGCTTGATAGCGAAAATATAAGAAGATAGACCTAGATATGTGAGGTTTACCACAAAAGAAAAATGCCCGTAGAGCCTATAAAATAAGGCTTTGCGGACATTTAAGAAGATATAAAAAGATAGTCAAAAAGACATATATAATTT
>NZ_JACRWG010000086.1:0-5566 GCF_014306455.1 Catenibacterium faecis | reverse complement strand
CAGTACAACAAATAACAACGAAATTATACACCTAAACCACCCTGAAAAAAAGCACTTTTTCTTCAGGGGTTTTCAGCATGCAATAAAAACTATGAAAAATTACTGATTATTTTTTTGAATTTTTACTTGATTTCTATTATCCAATTTTTTTTCCCTGTTTTTTAAGGTTAAGTTTGAAAAAAATAAAGGGGTATAGAATAGTTTTGTTTGCTAGAGTAAAATAATGTTACTGAACATTGGAGGAATACATATGAATAATAATTTAACTAATAACCTTATTAAGAAAGCAGAAGAAGCAGAAAAAACTGGGAATTATATAAAAGCTAAAAACGTTTATCAAGAGTTATATGATTTTTATAAACAAGAACTAGGAGAGAATCATCCGGATACATTAAGTTCACTTGGTAGTCTTGCAAACTCATATTCTGATTTAGGAGATTACAGCAAGGCATATAAACTACAGAACATAGTCTATAATTCAAGAAAAGAAATTTTAGGAGAGAATCATCCAGATACATTAACTTCATTAAGCAATCTAGCAATCACATTTTCTGATTTAGGAGACTACAGCAAGGCATGTGAACTACAGAACACAGTCTATAATGCAAGAAAAGAAATCCTAGGAGAGAATCATCCAGATACATTAACTTCATTAAGCAGTCTAGCAAACTCATACTCTGATTTAGGAGACTACAGCAAGGCATGTGAACTGCAGAAGATTGTTTATAATGCAAGAAAAGAAATTCTAGGAGATCATCATCCGGATACATTATCTGTCTTGAACAATCTAGCAAATTCATATTCTGATTTAGGAGACTACAGCAAGGCATGTGAACTACAGAACACAGTCTATAATGCAAGAAAAGAAATCCTAGGAGAGAATCATCCAGATACATTATCTGTATTAAACAATTTAGCAAACTCATATTCTTATTTAGGAGATTGTAATAAAGCATTGGAACTACATGAAGAAATTTATACTGCAAAAAAAGAAATCCTAGGAGAGAATCATCGAGAAACACTATCTGCTTTAAATAATTTGGCATGCTCTTATGGTATGCTGGGAGATTATAGCAAGGCGTTAGAAATAGAAGATGAAGTTTATAAGACAACCAAGGAATCTTTAGGAGAGAAACATTCTGATACATTGAATGCACTCGAGAATGTAGCGATTTCTTACAATAATCTAGGAGATTATAATAAAGCGTTTAAAATAATAAATGAAGTTTATAATACAAGTAAAGAAATCCTAGGAGAGAATCATCCAGATACATTAAGTTCACTTGGCAAGCTTGCAAAATTACATTCTGATTTAGGAGATTACAGCAAGGCATGTGAACTACAGAACATAGTCTATAATTCAAGAAAAGAAATACTAGGAGAAAATCATCCAGATACATTAAGTTCACTTGGCAATCTTGCAAATGCATATTTTGATTTAGGAGATTACAGCAAGACATGTGAACTACAGAACATAGTCTATAATGCAAAAAAAGAAATCCTAGGAGAGAATCATCCAGGTACAATAATTGCACTCGGCAATCTAGCGCGTATATATAATTATTTAGGAGATTACAACAAGGCATATGAACTACAGAACATAGTCTATAATTCAAGAAAAGGAATCCTAGGAGAGAATCATCCAGATACAATAGCTGCACTTGCTTGTCTAGGAATTGCATATTATCAAATAGATGATTACAATATGAGTTTAGAACTGCAGAAGGTGGCGTATAATGCACAAAAGGAATTTTATGGAGAAAAGAATCCTAATACATTAAATACACTTGGCAATCTGGCATCTTGTTACAGTGTATTAGGAGATTACAGCATGGCATATAAACTACAGAACATAGTCTATAATGCAAGAAAAGAAATCCTAGGAGAGAATCATCCAGATACATTAAGTTCACTTGGCAATCTTGCAAGCTCATATTCTGATTTAGGAGATTACAGCAAGGCATATAAACTACAGAACATAGTCTATAATTCAATAAAAGAAATCTTAGGAGAGAATCATCCTGATACACTACTTGGTTTGTCAAATCTACTTGAAACTCAAATCCTTAAAGAAGAATTTGATAATCAATCTATCAAAAAATATATGACTGCATATTTTGAAAATATTAATAATCTTAAAACGATAGCATTTAGTATAAAAGAGGTCTCCTCTAGACGACACTTTCTTGAATCATTCAATAATGTATATAAATTGTTGAAATTATGTGTCTTTGAAAGAAATATCAAAGACTTAATAGACTATCTTTTTATCAATAAGAATCTATCTTTTGAGATAGATGTCAATAGATTCCATAATGAAACAATGGGTGAAACATTATCTCTAGAAGAAGTGCCCCATTTAATTAAAAGTAAGTTGATTATTGATTTCTATGAACTTAATGATTCAAAGTATGGTCTTATTCTCATAAAAAAAGGAAAGTATTCACATTTTCTTGCTGATTTTGAAGATATCAGCAATGGGTCATTTATTGATAATAAAGATATCCAACCATTTATTGGCCAGCTTGAAGATTATGATCATATTTATATCTGTCCTGATGGTGAACTCTATAACATATCCTTCGAAAGAGTACTTAACTGTTTAAATATTTCCTATCTAAGTTCTGTACAGACACTATTCAAGAAGGATACAGATGATGACAGTACAGATCAGCTTGTATCCTTTGTCTATCCTGACTTTTTTGGAAGACTATCAGATGATAATGACAGAGGAGATAAAAAAGGAGTTCTCTATGGTTCATATCTTGAAGGTATGTTTATTCAGGATATCTATGGTGAAAAGTCCACTATATATAGTTCAGGTCAAGCTAATCATGATAACTTTCTTAATACAAGAAGACCGAGAATACTTCATGTATCCACTCATGGTGATTATCTAAATAATGAACATATGGAACCTATGGATAGAGGTATTCTATGCTTATCAGGATATAATGTAGAAGAAAACAATTCTGGTTATATCAGTGCCAGAGAAATACAGTATATGGACTTAAAGGGGACAGAACTCGCTGTATTATCAGCATGTAATACAGGCCTAGGAGAGAATATAAGTGGTGAAGGAATTTATGGTATCAGACGTGCCTTTGAGCTTGCAGGATGCCAGACATTACTACTTACTGTAGAAGAAGTAGATGACTTTAACTCGGCAATATTCATGAAAGTATTTTATGAGAGATATAACGAGACAAATAATATCTATCAATCCTTTAAGGATACCAAGGAATACTTAAAAGAACATGGCTTAAAAGAACTCAGAGAATTGAAATATGTCTTTGAGGAAGTAATGAAGAACAAGATTAACAGTCGTATCGTATATAGAAGAAATTTCAATGAACTTAATAGAAGAATTGAGGAAAGTGAAATGAGAGGACAAATAGTCAGAAAGAAGAATGGAGAGTATGTAATTGAAGACTGGAATGGATTTATCATTCAAGGAAAGATAGAAAACTAATATTAATATCTCCCTTACTTTTTTGTTTATACTTAGCATTACAGTATCAGAGTCTTCGGTGATAATAATACCATCTGATAAAGCCGAATGCTCCTACAACTAGATATATTAAAATGATTAATGCTGTAACGGAAATAGAAAATTGATCACCACCAATTTTGATATTAGACCAAAGTTCAAAGTATTTGGTGTTAAAGAACCACCACAAGTTAAGTATTACTAAGATTACTTCTAGCATATGTATTCTCCTTGTAAGGTAATGAATATTAGGAGAAGTGTAATTGCAATGTTTATACACTTCCTTATACCTTTCATACAATAACTTATGGGTTATTAATTTTCCCTGTTTTTTACCTTAAGATATTTCAATTTTTATCATTTATTGTCTTTTGCTGAAGGAGATGTAGAAGAGTCTTTTTTAATAGATTAAAATGGTATTAATGAATGTTATAGGAGGAGTCGTATGAATAAACATTTAGTTAATAACCTTATTAAGCAAACAGAAGAAGCAAAAAAAACTGGGAATTATATAAAAGCTAAAAATGCTTATCAAGAATTATTTGATTTATATAAATATGAACTAGGAGATAATCATCCAGATACATTGTCTGTATTAAATAATCTAGCAATCTCATACTCTGATTTAGGAGATTACAGCAAGGCATGTGAACTGAATAATAAAGTCTATAATGCAAGAAAAGAAATCCTAGGAGATAATCATCCAGATACATTAACTTCATTAAACAATCTAGCAAACTCTTATTTGTATTTAGGAGATTACAGCAAGGCATGTAAACTGCAGAAGATTGTTTATAATGCAAGAAAAGAAATTCTAGGAGATAATCATCTAGATACATTAAATTCATTAAGCAATCTAGCAATCACATTTTCTGATTTAGGAGACTACAGTAAGGCATGTGAACTACAGAACACAGTCTATAATGCAAAAAAAGAAATTCTAGGAGAGAATCATCCAGATACATTAACTTCATTAAGCAGTCTAGCAAACTCATACTCTGATTTAGGAGACTACAGCAAGGCATGTGAACTGCAGAAGATTGTTTATAATGCAAGAAAAGAAATCCTAGGAGAGAATCATCCAGATACATTATCTGTATTAAATAATCTAGCAATCTCATACTCTGATTTAGGAGATTACAACAAGGCATGTGAACTGCAGAAGATTGTTTATAATGCAAGAAAAGAAATCCTAGGAGAGAATCATCCAGATACATTAACTTCATTAAGCAGTCTAGCAAACTCATACTCTGATTTAGGAGATTACAACAAGGCATGTGAACTGCAGAAGATTGTTTATAATGCAAGAAAAGAAATCCTAGGAGAGAATCATCCTGAAACATTAACTTCATTAAGCAATCTAGCAAATTCATATTCTGATTTAGGAGATTACAGCAAGGCACTAGAAATGAGCAATACAGTCTATAACGCATTTAAAGAACTTCAAGGAGATAATCATCCAGATACATTAAGTTTACTTGGTAATCTTGCAAATGCATATTTTGATTTAGGAGATTATAACAAGGCACTAGAAATGAGCAATACAGTCTATAACACATTTAAAGAACTTCAAGGAGAGAATCATCCAAATACATTAATTGCCTTACAAATTCTAGCAAATTCTTATTCTTATTTAGGAGATTATAACAAGGCACTAGAAATGAGAAATACAGGCTATAACGCATTTAAAGAACTTCAAGGAGAGAATCATCCAAATACATTATCTGCTTTAAACAATTTAGCAATCATATATTCTGATTTAGGAGATTACAACAAGGCACTAGAAATAAGAAATACAGTCTATAACGCATTTAAAGAACTTCAAGGAGAGAATCATCCAAATACATTAACTGCTTTACAAAATCTAGCAAATTCTTATTCTGATTTAGGGGATTACAGCAAGGCATGTGAACTGAATAATAAAGTCTATAATGCAAGAAAAGAAATCCTAGGAGATAAGTGTGAAACAAAAATCAATCAAAACGTATAAAAAAAGACAAACTTAAAAACAAGTTTGAATAATTTAGAAAAAATAGAATAGTTGAATTTTATGGTTTAGTTAATTTAGAAACGTCA
>NZ_JACRWG010000085.1:0-5624 GCF_014306455.1 Catenibacterium faecis | reverse complement strand
TATATGGCATTATATAAATATATTCAATCTTTTATTCTTAACTACAATGTCATAAATATACACTTATAATAGGAAAAAAAGCAATAAAAAAGAGCCAACTTCTTAAGTTGACTCCATTGCATTAATGAGATAATGTGCATCATTACCTACATGGAAGTTTCCACCAATATGAGATTTTAATTGTGATTCAGTGCCGAGTGCTGATAGAAAACAGAATGTAATCATTTCTCTTTGTGCTCCAGTGAGTCCTATTCTTGTATAGTTATCACCAAAGCAGTTACCTGCGAGCCATCTCTTGATATGACGTTCTTCTTCAGGACCACTTGTTTGGAATCCTCTCATATGTTCACCAAAGAGTTCACATTGTTTTTCATTACCAAGTTCTATACGATTATCTCTATTTGTGGTAGACGCACTCTTTAATGGTTTATTCACATGTCTATTCATAATATTTAAGAATGGGTAAACCATACCAATACCAAGATAGGCCACGGCTTGATAAAGGACTTCTTGGATTTCATCAGCAGTCAAATACTTCAATAAATCATCTAACATATCCTTAAATAAATCATGAGATTTCGTTCCTAGAAGTACTGCAGTAATAGATAAATAACGACTCTTATCATCCAAAGTGGTATCATTGATTACTTCTTCTCCTATAAAATGTGAATAAAAATCATAGAATTCTGGATCTTTGTCTTTAAAGTTTTCCATAAATGTATATTTCATAGTCTTCACCTCTATGTGTATTTTATTAATAATAAGTAGAAAAGTACAATGCCAGTTTTGTATTATGCTATAATGTGAGTGCATAGTGAGGAGGATTATCAAATGATTGAAATTGGACAAGTTGAACAATTATTGGCTGTTTCTAAATATGGAACATTATCTAAAGCAGCTGAAGCATTACATATCTCTCAGCCAGCTCTTTCTCGTGCCATGCAGAAGCTTGAAGAAGAACTGCAAGTTCCTATTTTTGACCGTGAAAAGAATCGTATTACTTTAAATGCGACTGGTAAAGTGGCTGTTGATTATGCACAGAAAGTATTATTTTCTGCAAATGATATGATTGCTCGTGTACGTGAATATGATCGTATGACTCATACAATTAGTATTGGTGCATGTGCACCTGCGCCTTTATGGGACCTAGTACCTTATGCTAGTAAGATATATGAAGATATGGCCATTTCTTCAGAAATAAAAATGCCAGATATCTTATTATCTGGTTTAGAGAATGATTTATATACAGCTGTTGTATTAAATAAGATTCCTGATAGTAAAGAATTATATTATGAGTTATATGATACAGAAACATTATATTTCTCATTAGCACCTGATCATCCTCTTGCAGATAGTAAAGCATTATTCTTTAAGAATCTAGATGGTCAGACAATGCTGTTGTATTCTAGAATTGGTGTATGGTATCCAATGCATTTAGAAACACAGCCTCATACTCATTTTATTCTTCAGGATAATAGAGAGGTATTTAATGATCTTACACAGAATTCTACTCTTCCAACATTTATTTCTGATCTATCTATAGAAAAAGATGGCAAGCCAGATAATCGTAAGATTATTCCAATCATAGATAAAGAAGCGACTAATAGTTTCTATCTTGTATGTAAGAAAAAGAATAAGAAGCTATTAGAACCACTTTATCGTGCTGTAGAAAAAAGACTAGAAAAGAAAAAGAAGTAATATATCTTGATAGAACTATCAAAAAACGTATAATTGTTTTGACAGAACCCACCACGCCACTGATTTTCATGCGCAACCCGGTGGGACTTTTTATTTCTTGCATAGAAAAAGAAGTAGTTATTAAAAACTACTTCTTTTTAGAATCCTAGATAACCTAGAATAGCACTTACATAGAATAAGATACCTGCAACGATTAATAAATAGTTAGACCAAGTGCTTTTCTTCTTTAAATAGAATGTATTCGCCTGTTCCCCTAAATAAATAGGATATTCCTGGCCTTTTACATAATCTTTTTCAATCTTTTCTACTTTAAATTCCTGGATAGATGCCTGGTTATACTTCTTCGTACCATAAGAATACTGGAAGATAGGACGACAATATAAGTTATTGACTTTCTTATAACCATGGTAAATTCCTTTAATTTCTCTTTTATCTTTCTTAAAGAAGATTTCATAGATTCCATAAGCCATGAGTAGTGTTCCTAAAATAATAGATAGGATAATCATGAATGGAGATCCTGATTTAAAAGAGAAGAATGAAGTGTTCATATTCATATATTCTACCTCCATAGAGTATTCTACCAATATTTCGTGAGTAAACAATATTTTTTTTGATTTTTCGTGTATAATATAAAATGTAATTAAAGGGGGGTTCTCATGGATATTATTAAAAACTTAAAGTCACGTTTTGATTCTGTGCAATGTGATTTTCTTATTGCGATTGCCGCAATATTCCTTCCTTTCTATATTACTGTAGTGATTCATGCAATTATATTCTTTAAATGGATTAAACAGGGTGAGGTAAAGAAAGGTTATGAAGAAACAAAACGAAGCAAATATATTATTTTCTTTTCAGCACTTATTTTCTTAACAAGTGTCTTTTATCAGAACTGGCCAGGAGCTGGTGTATCATTAGGTTATTTGATGTTATATAGTATGACACTTGTATATAGACGTCATGCAAGTGAAGAACTATTTGATACAATGTTGAACCTAGTGATTGGTTTAAGTGTATTTGCAGCTGTGTGGGCTATTATTGAATATATCTTCATCTTAAGACAGTTTGATCTTGAGGGATGGTATTTGGTTGTATTTAATGCACCACAGTATCGTACGAATGCAATGTTCTTTAATGCGAACTACTATGCAATGATGATTGAGTTCTTTGTGGCTATTTGCTTCTATAAGTTCTTGAAGTATACTCATAATCATGGATTTATGGATCATATTAAAGAAATAGTGACTATTGGTTTAATTACATTACTTAACTTATTCTGTCTATATTTAACAGGATGTCGTACTGCATGGCCTGCACTTGCTGGTGGTCTTGCGATTATGTTATTGTTTAATCGTAATTATAAGAGTTTTGGTAGTATTTGTGCTGTAGGTGCAGTGGGTGTTGGTTTCTTTATTGCGAAACCTCAATATATTCCACGTATGAGCAATATTGTGAAATACTTAGGTGTAAGAAGACATATCTGGGAAGTTGCTATTCAGAACATTAAGACACATTTCTTATTTGGTGAAGGACCTATGACATATTGGCATATTTATGCACAATATAATGGGCATCCTACACAGCATTCACATAATATCTTTATTGATCCTGTTTTATGTTTTGGGATTATAGGATTATTAGTGATCGCACCGTTCTTCATTGAAAATATTAAACGTTTATATCGCTTATTAAGAACTAAGTGTAACCCTACTCTTGTTGCTTTAATTGTAGGCTATATTGTAATGATTTATATTCATGGATTACTCGATTATACAATCTTCTTTGTATCAACTGGATTCTTATTTGCGATGATAGTAAGCAGCTTTGACATTTATAGAAAAGAAATTGATCAATAAGGCAATGATTCATTGCCTTTTTAATAAGGAGAAAAAGAATGGATAAAAAACTTTATGAGACTTATGTAAGAATCTTAAACAAGGAACTCGTAACTGCCATGGGATGTACAGAGCCTATCGCAATTGCGTATGCAGGAAGTCTCGCAAGAAAGACGTTAGGTGTTATACCAAATAAGATATTAATTGAAGTCAGTGGTAATATCATCAAGAATGTTAAGAGTGTTATTGTGCCTCATACTCATGGAAATAAAGGTATTGAAACAGCTGCCTGTATTGGGATTACAGGTGGAGATGCAGAAGCAGAATTAGAGGTTATTAGTCATGTGAAGGAAGAAGATATTGTTGCGATGACTGAACTTATGAATAGTGCTTCTATTAAAGTACAGCCTTTAGAATCCCCTTATTCTTTAGATATTCGTTTGACTGTATCTAATAATGAACATGAAGCAATGGTACATATTGCGGGAACACATACACATATTGTAGAAATGACAAAAGATAATGAAACTATTGTATGTAGAGAAGCATTGAAACAGACTATTGATGAAGATTATCTCACTCTTACTATGCATGATATTTATACTTTTGCGAAAGAAGTAGAGATTGATGATGTAAAAGAATTATTAGATCAAATGATTGAATGTAATACTGCCATTGCACAAGAAGGAATGAATGGTGATTATGGGGCTAATATTGGTAAGGTGATTGCGATTAGAAAAGATTTACCAAGTCTATTAAAGGCCTATGCAGCAGCTGGTAGTGATGCAAGAATGAATGGTTGTGAACTACCTGTAGTGATTAATTCTGGTAGTGGTAACCAGGGATTAACTGTATCTGTACCTCTTATTGTTTATACAGAAAGAGAACATTTAGATAAAGAGAAGTTATATCGTGCTCTTGTGATTTCTAACTTAACAGCCATTCATTTAAAGACTGAGATTGGTCGTTTATCTGCCTTCTGTGGTGCAGTGAGTGCAGGTGCTGCATGTGGTGCAGGACTTGCTTATTTAAAGGATGCAAGTGAAGAAGTGATGAATCATACAATCGTGAATGCCTTGGCTATTACTTCTGGTATTATCTGTGATGGTGCCAAAGCAAGTTGTGCTGCAAAAATTGCAGTCAGTGTAGAAGCTGGCATTCTAGGGTATGATATGTATATGAATGGTCAGCAGTTCTATGGTGGAGATGGTATTATTTCTAAGGGTATAGAAAATACAATCCACAATATTGGTGTATTAGGAAGTCAAGGTATGGCTTCTACTGACCAGGAAATTATTAAAATTATGTGTGAATAGTAAAAGCTGCCGATTGGCAGCTTTTAGTGTCCTATTTCATCATATGTATACAAGTGTATATCATGTTCTTTAAGATAGTCTTTGAGTTCTTCTGAACATAACATCTCTGCTTCTTTTGTACGATCAAGAGTGAGAGAAGAAGTACGTAGTATTTGTGCATCAAGATATCCTGGATGACAAACTAACAAATCACAACCATCATTATGTGCATTCTCTACCATTTCTTTAAAAGATTTAAAAGGATCATAGCCTTCCTTCATACTCTCCATATGCATATAGAGTTTTTCTCCTGCCAGATCAACAGGTGTCCCATCAAAAGAAATATCATTAAACTTCAAATTGTGTCTTTTCGCAACAATTTCAATACCCCTTAATAAATTATCACTGGCTACTGCATGAGCTTCAAAATAAGAAGGTTCAAGATGAGTTATTTCTTTAAATCTTTTATATTGTGCTTCTATTTCTATAATTGCTTCTTCTAGTACTACAAAGTCTTCTTTACTTTGTCTATATGTTCTACTTGATTTAAATTGTCCATTCTCATCTACAAGACTTGGAATAAGTTTTGGATCACTGATAGGCGTACCAATACATACTAAAATGGTACCCATAAGGAGGACAACAACCTGACAGTTGTGATACCCCTCCTGTGGGTATCATTTTTTGTTTTGTTGTTTAAATTCTACTATGTCAAAATCAAAAAAATTCACTGATGAAGAAATTAAGTTATTATCTAACTCACCATACGTCAAGAACGTTAAACAAAACAGACTGATAT
>NZ_JACRWG010000084.1:0-5800 GCF_014306455.1 Catenibacterium faecis | reverse complement strand
AAATAATTTACTCCCATAATAACACCACCATTCTATAATCATTATACTACGCAAAATAAAAACCCTGTAAAACAGGGTCACGAAATAAATATCCTTTTTTTATCGTGTCCTTTTTACAGAGTCCATTTTATATTATTCATTCTCCTTTATAACTTGAACAACGTCTTGAATCTGGCAATCGATGGCTATGCAAAGATCATTTAACGTGTTCATTGTGACGCTTTTATTTTTTCTTAATGAATCTAAAGTTCCAGTGCTAACATGATGAACTTTTATTAAATCGTATTGCGAAATTCCCTTCTTCTTTAGGGTATTCCATAACGGCTCATAAGTAAAGATAACCGCCACCCCCATCGTTTCATATATAGTAAATTATATAATTTTACAAATATATTGAATATTGCCGAATATTTGGCTATAATTAATCGAAAGAAATAGCATAGCTTTAAAAAAATATTGAAATTACTGTTTGAAAAATATATAAAATCATGTTATTTAATGGGAATTTAAAGGAAAGGATTATAGGTGGAAAATCCTATATTTGGTGCAAAACATGGCAATCAATTTTGAATCAATTATTTCAAATACAAAAGGGGCTGCAAATATTGCAAAACTAAAAGTTACTTTGGGACTTAAAACAAATGAACTAAATAAATTGTATACAGAGTTGGGAAAATTGTTTTATGACTTTACAAAGAGTAATCAAACCGAAGAGGTCGAATCGGTAAGTGAAGACAACCATTCTTCAGAGAATGAAACTACGAATTCATCAGTTACTGATTATATGGCTGATGAAAATATACGCGTTTGCTTTGAAAAAATACCTAGTTTGGAACAGGAAATAGCTATATTAGAATCTCAAATTTCTAATGAAAAAGACAATATGAAACCAATGAGCACCCCAACGGAGACGGGATATAGCCAGACAAATTATTCACAGAATCCTGTGACGCCAACTGGATCAGGAGCTAAATGTCCGAAATGTGGAAAGGTACAAAGTGAAGATAATGAATTTTGCGTGAATTGCGGAACGAAAATTAGTAAGTAGGAGGAGTAATTATGTTTTGTCCAAAATGTGGGAATGAAATTAAAGAAGCAGCAAAGTTTTGTCCCAAATGTGGGAAAGAACTAGTAAATCAACAAGGAAGTGCTCAACAAAATAGTAATCAAGCTCAAAATTCACAGCAAAATAAAAATGTTAAAAAGCATGCAATGAAAACCATAAGCAGTAAGAATATGGAACAGACTACAATATCTGACTTTGGAGAAGACCTTGTTTCTGGTAACATCAAAGAAAGACACTTTGCAAAATTTTATACACTTGTTAAAAGAGAAAAGAGAATGGGTATGCTCGTATATTTGACCATACTTCTTGCATTTGTTGCCATCTCAGTAATCGGGTCATTTCCGGAAGCTATAAGTGAGTACGGTTTTTTTTCGGGAATCATTCAGGCCTTATTTACGGCAATCGTGTTGCCTACTTTTACCTGGTGTTTATTTCAGTTAATCTTAAATGGATTTGGACAAGCCTGCATGAGATTGATTGTTGGTGCATCGAAAATCGAACGCCAGGATATGATAGAATCAATTACAATACCTGTGGAAGCGATTATCGCAGAAGCACGCCGGAACGGACTGACTCTTCCAAATGATATCAAAGTTTATCAGATGAAGACCGATGAAGCGGTGGTTTACGCATTTGGAATGAATTCTATTGGAGTATCCTACGCGATGACAGAACTCCCAGAAGAGGTATTTAAAGCAAAGGTGCTTGCAGAACTTTATCGTATTCATGTAATGGATCCCGATTATCTGCTTTTCATGCTTGGTAGTAATCTGATTAGTATAATACTGGGACTGTTTGCTATAGTGGTTGGCTGGTTTGATATGACATTTGGTGATAGACGTAAAGGTCTTTTAACGATGAGTGATTCAACGATGGGCGCACTTCTTTTTGCCTCATCCATTGTATGCTTATCAGCGTGGATGGGAGTTTGTTTCTTATTCATTCGTGGTGGTGTTAGAGCAAATCAGTTTGAAGCGGATAGGTATGTTGCACAATGTGGATATGGAGAGGCATTATGCCTGTATCTTGATAACTGCATGCCTAGAGAATTCAAATTCGGATTAAAGCTATTAGAGATGGGTCATCCTTCTCGCAACCATAGAATTGCGGCTTTGCAGAAATTGGGAGTAGCTTATAAAGCATAGTAATAGTTGGTGGGAGTAATTGTGTTTAAAGCCAAAGGAAAATGATGAACTAAACTTGTAAACAAGATACTTTTACAGAAAGGAGACAACGATTTCCACCCTTAGAATTAAAAATACGAGGGTCTATCGCTTAAATTATCAATGGCAAATAAGAATGTAAAAAGAATTTCAATGATTTTAGCTGCGCTCATGGTTGCTGGAACAGCAACAGGATGCGGCGCAAAGAAAGACACAAAAGTAGAAAGTACGAATAAAGTAGCAGCGCATTCGACTAAGCTCGATGAGGACGCAATCAAAGACACATATACTGGTATCGATGATATGTATGTATTAGAAGGTTCCAAGGACGTTGATTACCTTGATGGAGTGTTATATGACAGTTCTATCGTAAAAGGCATTGATGTAGACAGTTCTAAAGTAGACGCTTCAAAAACAGGAGATTACAAGATTACTTTCAGTATTACAGCTGATCGTAAAGCTTATGACGCATTCAGAGATGCTTTCATCAAGTCTGAAACTGTGAAGGACAAGACATCTGCTGACAAAACCAAGACAGATAAAAAATCTGCTGACAAGACTAAAACTGAAACAGTCAAGGTTAAAAAAGATACAGTCGTTGTAAACAGGGATGAAGCGCAGAAGCTTGCTGATCAGAATAAGCTGGTCCGTACAGATAATGGAGAAACTGTTAAGAAGTCTGATGGAACCGAAGTTAAAGCAGAACAGAAAGCTCCTGCTTCTACAGCTGTAACTGGAGGCAACGTGGTTGATGCTTCTGCCAAGACAGAAGTAAAACCAGAAATTACAGCTGCACCAGCAATGAGTCCAGAAGAAGCTAAGAAAGAAGAAGCGAAAAAGGATGATAAGAAGGAAGAAGCTAAAAAGCCTTCTACATCTGGCAGCACAAACAAACCAAATTCTGGTTCAAACAAACCAAACAGTGGAAGCAGCTCAAACAGCAAGCCATCTCACAAACCAAATTCCGGTTCAAACAAACCAAATAATGGAAGCGGCTCAAACAGCAAGCCATCTAGCAAACCAAATTCTGGTTCAAACAAACCAAATAGCGGAAACAGCTCAAACAGCAAGCCATCTCACAAACCAGATTCTGGTTCAAGCAAACCAAATAGCGGAAACAGCTCAAACAGCAAGCCATCTCATACACATACCTGGGTTAACGTTACAAAAACTGTGAATCATCCAGCAGTAACTCACCAGGAAGATGTTTATGAAAATAGACAGGTCAAAGTAAAGGATGCCTGGGACGAAAGAGTAAAAACCGGTTCAGTATCACAATGTAGTCAGTGTTCTTATCGAACATCAAACCAAGATGATATGGATATGCACATGTTAGAAACCGGACACTCATGTCATATTGAATATATTTACAAGACAGTTCATCACGACGCTGTATACGAAACTCAGAGAGTGAAAACTGGCACGAAAACAGTTGTCGATAAAGTAGCATGGACAGAAACAGTAGTTATCGGTCAGAAATGCTCTTCCTGTGGAAAAAGAAAATAAGGAATTAATTCTAGTTTAAATAGGAAATGGATAGACTCGATCATAGATGGTTGGGTCTATTTTTTTGCCTGTTTTTCCTGTAATGATTCAATTATAAACAGAAAATAAAAAAGTCTCCGATTTTTAGTGCAATCGAACGAGTTTAAAAATGTTTTTCTTACATATTATAGTCGGTACTGTTTTTATCGTACCAAAAATAGACCGGAAAGGGATAACCGGTCGAAAACAATTTTCGGTCTTTCCATTGGCTTAGTCCAATGTAGAAATCATCCGCTACAATGCTCTACTGCTGATGTGTAAGATATCAAGGAACTAAAAGTTCTAAAAAGAAAGGAGTATTCCAATTGAAGAAAACTATCTTAAAAAGAAGTGTGGCTTCGACGCTTTCTTTTCTGATGGCATTCTCCTCAGCAGTTCCTAGCTCTGTCGTTTATGCGGAAGAATCAGGGATTGAGAGCGAGATTGCTAAGGACTATGTAGCGACACTTAGCCAGACGCAAAATGGAACGACCTCTTTTGTAACCGATGGAAACAAGACGCAGGATCCTGCAACTCATGCACAGGGAGACAAGGTTGAGGTTGCTGTTGAACCGAAAGAAGGATTCAATGCAGCTAAAATTGAAGTCAAAAACGCTGACGGAACAGTTGTAGCCTCTCTTGAAGATGGTAAAGTTACTGCAAATGATGAAGGTAATTATACTTTCGAAATGCCTGCTAGTAATGTTACTATCGGTGTTAGTTTTGAAGCTGCCAAAAAAGAAATGGCTGGAAGCGAAACTAAAACAGAAGAAAAGAAAACAGAAGAAGTCAAAGAAGAAGTCAAAGCAAATATATTTGACGAATTTTTTTGATAAATATAAAAACTCTTGCACTTAATATTGAAAAGATAGATGGACTTTGGATTATGAAACAAGGTCTTTTTTGGTGTGTGAAAATAGCTGTATGTAAAAATTAAGCTAC
Organism: Catenibacterium faecis; assembly: GCF_014306455.1. Taxonomy (NCBI): domain Bacteria; kingdom Bacillati; phylum Bacillota; class Erysipelotrichia; order Erysipelotrichales; family Coprobacillaceae; genus Catenibacterium; species Catenibacterium faecis. The sequence continues at coordinate 1,105 of NZ_JACRWG010000084.1, read as the reverse complement.
TTGATTTTTCTGACATATATATAGTGAAGCGGATAACCACACGAAGGAAATACAGAAAGGAGTGAACCCCATGATTACATAATTAAGCTTGAGATGAGCAATATTGTTCGTATAGATAAGTCAATAGGAACAATTACTAGTTTCATAGTACCATTTAAAACTTAAAAAATCAAATTACACTAAGGAGGAATTGCGAATGAGTAATAGTAATAAAAAATCGAAATATAAAAAACCTATTCCATTTGGCGATTTAGTAGTCTGCCAGCGTCGTTTAGCTGCTGATCTTGGAGGAAAGTACACACCGGCAATTGTTGCAGGAATTCTTTATCAATGGCAGCTTCACAACGAGAGAACCAAGAAAAATATGATTAACGGCGAAGCGTGGGTGTTTATGTCATTTGAAGATATTGTGAAAAAGGAGTTACCAGAGTTATCGTTGAGTCAAGTGAGAACAGCACTTAAAACACTTGAAAAGGAGGGGATTATCAAAGTACATAAGGAAGAAAAGATGCTTTCTGGTGGTAAACGTCCTGCTAATAATTATCGTCTCACCGAAAAAGGATTGAAATATTTTCCTCGCTTTCAAAAAGATGATATGGAGGAGAATGATGCTGAGTCTCTGCTGAGTATGTTTCCGGGAGATGCAATTAGAAGCATCAAAGATATGATCAAAAAAGAACTTTACAATGAAATTAAAAAAAAGGTTTTGAGTGAATTAAAAGTTGATAATCGTAAACGTTCGCAAGAATTGCCAAAAGTTGAGGTTGATAAAGAGCTTCAGGATTTCTTGAAAGTGTTTAAAGATTGTTGGAACAAAAGTCTTCCTAATCATTGTATTAAAATTATGACGGATCGTCGTATTTATAATATCAAATCAATTCTCGAGTTGGAGATGAGAACCAATAACATTACAATCAAAGAAGCGGAGGTAAGACTGCTTATGGTGATTAATATGGTGAGCAAAAATCATTTCTTGAAGAATGAAATGTTAAACCGCAAACTCTACCCATAATATAAACTAATAAAACCGCAAATTAAATTAATAAACAGGTGGAAAATGTGCCTTTTATGACGGCATAATCTTCCACCTGTTTTTGTGATCTGA
>NZ_JACRWG010000083.1:0-5967 GCF_014306455.1 Catenibacterium faecis | reverse complement strand
ATTGACTGGTTCATGCCTTGGAGTGAACAGATAAAAGAAGAGTTTGGAATAAAGGACGATTAAATCGAAAATGTGATTTAATCGTCCTTTTTAGGTACACTATATAATTTGGCGCTTACAATCAAAACTTATTTTAAAAGAATTAAAGCTAATTAAAAGCATAAGTAATATAAAAGTTGGTATTTCTTTAGCTACACTTAATGATAAGATTTCAAAAAGAATAGAGCCAGGTGCTAGTTTATCTAGCGAAAGAATTCAAACCCTCAAAACATTAAACAATGAAAAAATTAAATGCTACGTGTTTATCTCTCCTATAATTCCCCATATAACAAATGTATTTCAGATAATAGATGAAGTGTATGAATATGTGGATTATATATGTTTTGAAAATTTGAATTTGAGAAGTCCTTATAAATGTGAAGTGCTAAATTTTGCAAAAGAGGTTCTCCCTAAAGACAAATATCAAAATTTTGAGAGAATTTTTAATGACTCTAATTATGGTATAAGATATTGGCAACAGTTGGAAAAAAGAATAGAAAAATATTGTCAAGCTAAGCATGTCACATATAAACTGTACTTTTATCATAATAAAATAAAAAAAGGTAAAAGGTAAAAATAGCTGATAATAGAGATAAATAATTGTAAAATAGCATAAAATGATTATTCCACTTTAGTTGATCACTCATTCCGAATAGGTTGACCAAGTGTTCCGATATTCTTGATCAACTTGCAAGGGATAAAATAAAAATGTAGGTAAAAGACAATATAAGAATGTTGGAAAACCTACATAATTAGAGCACTTATCGTCTGCTTTTTTATATTTATATATAGACAATTAATGCAATTTAGTCTTTCTTTCAAGATTAACATGACAGCATGTTGATTTCTACTATATAATACTCATTGAGGTGAAAAAGTATGAAACTAATTAAAAACATTCAAGTCTATGCACCAGAAAACTTAGGTGTCAAAGACGTATTGATTTCAGATTCTAAAATAGAAAAGATAGATGATCATATCGCATATCCTTATTCTATTGAAACAATTGATGGAACAGGTTGTATCCTTACACCAGGTCTTATTGATCGTCATGTACATATCACAGGTGGTGGGGGAGAAGCAGGCTTTATTTCTCGTGCTAGACCTATTGAAGTCAATGAAATACTAGATGCAGGTATTACTACTGTCATTGGATTATTAGGTACAGATGGCTATACAAGAAACACAAAAGAATTATTCGCCAAGGCAAAAGAATTGACTCAAAAAGGTGTCCATACCTATATTCTAACAGGAAGTTATACATATCCTACATATACGCTCACTGATTCAGTAGAAGATGATATTGTATTTATTGATAGTATTCTAGGTGTGAAGCTTGCATTAAGTGATCATAGATCAAGTCATATTACTGATGACGAACTTGTTCGTTTAGCTTCTCAAATCCGTACAGCAAGTCTTATTGCTGGAAAACAAGCAAATTTAACACTTCATATGGGTGATGAAAAACAAGGATTAACTCCTGTATTTCATGCATTAGAAAGAGCTGATATTCCTGTTTCTTTATTCCAGCCAACACACTGTAGTCGTAATCCACACTTATTTAAAGATGCACTCAAGTTTGCTGAAATGGGTGGTACAGTTGACTTAACATGTGAAGGTGATGGCAAGACTCTAGAATTCATTAAACAGTTTAAGGATACTTCTAAAGTCACTATTTCTAGTGATGCACAAGGCTCATGGTCTACATATAATGAAGATGGATCTATCAAAGAAATTGGTATTACACCAGTCTCTAACTTAAAGAAAGAATTTATTTCTCTAAAGAATGCATTGGGATATGAAAAAGCTTTACCATTCTTTACTCAAAATGTTGCTCAAGTATTAGGTTTAAAAAATACAGGAGTCATTAAAGAAGGTTTTGATTGTGATTTAGTTATCTGGAAAGATGATGAAATCAAGCATATCATCACAAAGAAAGATTAATTTCTTTCTTTTTTTATTCCTGCAAACTCATTAAGCAAAGATTTGGGATTGAAAGTAAGAGTTGATAAGCATGAATTATTAGATTTGAATATCAACTACAATACACTTATTGATCGTAAGAGTGGAATAGACTTCAGTCCTTATATAAGAGAAAGAGTAACATACTAGATTACAGGTGCTGATTCCTTTGTGAATCAGCCTTTTATGTTATAATGGAGTTGAAAGGATGAGACAAATGAATAATATAAAAGAGAGAATCAAGATATTCTCAGGTGCAAAATTGAAATATATCGCATTTGCCTCAATGCTGATTGATCATTTCAATAAAGCTATTATCTATCCTAATCTAGATGGAGGTATGTTAAATAGAATAAGTGATCTATTTGATATTTTAGGAAGAATCGCTTTTCCTATATTTATATTTTTATTAATAGAAGGGTACTTCCATACAAGAAATAAATGGAAATACTTAGGGACTCTTCTTCTATTTGGAATCATCTCTGAAGTCCCATTTGATATGTGTACATCAGCTGTTCTTTTTGAACCCAACTGGAACAATATCATGTTTACACTGTCATTTGTACTTGCCATTATATGGGTGATAGATGTATTAAAAGAGAAACTGAATAAACCATTATGGTATGTTATATCCATTCTCATTGTCGCAGTTATGTGTTTTATAGCTATGAATCTAGGATTAGATTATGAACATCATGCCGTACTTATTGGATATTTCATGTATATATTTCATGATAAATATATCTATTCTATACCATTTTGTTATGCGTCAATGTTTAAGGAACCCTGGGCATTACTTGGATTTGGTTTAAATCTGACTTATAACGGAGAAAGAGGGAGACAAAATAAGTTATTCAACTATTTCTTCTATCCAGTACATTTGCTTATTTTAGGAATAATAAGAATGACTCTTCATATTTAGATACATCATATAAAGTTCATAATAATTGTGTAGTATTAAATTATACGAAAAATATACTTGAAACGAGGTAAATACATATGATTATTGAAAAACTCTTATCAAAAAGAGATCAATTACCCCTAGAACTCGCTATTATTGAACCAGAAGGAGAGGCTATCGGTATTATTCAGTTAATACATGGTATGTCTGAACATAAAGAACGCTATTATGACTTTATGAACTTTTTATCACAACAAGGCTATATTTGTGCTATTCATGATCATAGAGGACATGGTGCAAGTGTAAAAGACACATCACATTTAGGATATTTCTATACAAACGATATAACATATATTGTAGATGATGCTTATCTAGTTACAGAATATTTGAAAAACAGATATCCTACATTAAATGTCTCTATATTTAGTCATAGTATGGGTACATTAGTTTCTAGAAACTACCTAAAGAAATATGAAAAGCATATTGAAAAGATTGTATTGTGTGGTCCACCTACAGAAAATAAACTTGTTGATCTAGCATTATTTGCAGGAAAACTTACTGGATTATTTTATAAAGACTATAAACCTAATAAGATTCTGAATAAGTTATCTGTAGGATACTACAACAAAGGCTATAAAACTAAAAATGAATGGATCTGTTCTAACTCACAGACTGTGTCTTCATATAACACCGATCCTCTATGTGGGTTTACTTTTACTACAAGTGGCTTTATAAATCTTTTCCAGCTATTAAAATCAGCTTTCATCAAAGAAGATTGGAATCCTCAAAATAGTTCTTTGCCTATATTCTTAATTGCAGGTGAAGATGATCCAGTCATTCAAGGAAAGCAGAAGTTTAATGAATTAGAAGAGTTTTTGAAAGAAGTAGGCTATGAAAATATCAAGAGTAAACTGTACAAAGATAAAAGACATGAACTACTCAATGAAACAAATAAAGAAATAGTATATAAAGATATTCTAGATTTTTTCTATGCTAATTAATACAGGAGGTAATATATGGCTTTTGATTTTAAGAAAGAATATAAAGATTTTTACATGCCTAAAAATAAACCCATGATAGTCACTGTTCCTCGTGCTAACTATATTGCGGTAAGAGGACAAGGGGATCCAAACGAGGAAGGTGGGGATTATCAGAAGGCTATTAGTGTACTATATGCAGTCGCTTATACACTTAAGATGAGCTATAAAACAAATTATAAGATAGAAGGATTCTTTGAATATGTGGTTCCTCCACTAGAAGGTTTCTGGTGGCAGGATGGCATCGAAGGTATAGATTATGATGATAAATCTACTTTTAATTGGATTTCTGTTATTCGTTTACCAGACTTTATTACTAAAAAAGATTTTGAATGGGCAGTAGAAACTGCTTCTATTAAGAAAAAAATGGATTGTTCTTGTGCTGAATTTATTACTATTGATGAGGGATTATGTGTACAGATGATGCATATAGGTTCGTTTGATGATGAACCTGCCTCTGTTGCACTCATGAACAAATATATAGAAGAAAATGGATATATAAATGATCTTACAAAAGAAAGACTACATCATGAAATATATCTTTCTGATGCAAGAAGAGTCGCACCAGAAAAATGGAAAACAGTCATTAGACATCCAATCAAAAAAAAAGGAGTTAAGTATGAATGAAAAAATAGGAGAAGTTTTCTCTATCACAAAAGATAACGAGCCTATACTAGGCTGTACCACTTCTAAAGCAGTAAATGATACACTGACTTATTTCTCACTTGCAAGAAATACAGACATAAGCGCTGAAATATATCCTTACTATAAGATGATTTATGTCTTGAAAGGTCAGTTGGAAGTCTATGGAAATAATGGCTATACTAAAGTAGTTAAAGAAAAGGAAAGTTTCATTACATTTACTGATATACCTATGGGTATAAGAACTAAAGATGATGTCATATATACAGAAATATTAATAAGACAAACTATAAGTAACTAAATATATCGACTATTGTGATTAGATGTGTTCAAATCTCCTCAAAGGAGAGCGTTAAAATGAAAACATCAAATATCACAAATTATAAATTAAAGGATTTTACTGAACTTTTAGGCGTATCTGTTAAGATGTTATAACGTTGAGATAGAAAAGGAACTTTAAAGGCAAACCGAACCAAAACTAAAGGCATTATTATACCTATAAACATCATTTACTAAATCAAGTTGCATTTTTAAGATAGTTTTATAATGTAAAAGAATTATTTGAATACTCACAGACCACAGGTTAGTGAAAATTAAATTTTATTAACGCCGATTAAAAGGCGTTCATGAAGCTGAACTGAATACATGAATTTTCTATTTGTTCTATAATTAGATTAGAAATTAGATGGAGAACTCATGCAGGATATTGTTTCAATACTCCATGTGTTCTCCTGCAGGCTGCAAAGGGTTTCATAAGTATAAAAACTGATAGAAAGGGATGAGGGAATTGCTGAAGAGTTTCAAGACGGAAATAAATCCAACAGAGGAGCAGAAAGTCAGGATTCGTAAAACAATAGGTACTTGCAGATTTATCTATAACTTCTATCTTGCTCATAATAAGGAGCTTCATGAAAATGGAAAAAAATTTATGAGCAGTAGCCAGTTTAGAGTATGGCTCAACAATGAGTTTCTTCCGAGCCATCCAGAATATTCCTGGATCAAGGAAGCTTATTCAAAATCGGTAACACAGGCAGTAAATAACGGACAGACCGCATTTGAAAAATTCTTTGATTACAAGAGCGCCTTTCCAAAATTTAAGAAGAAAGGCAGATCTGATGTGAAAATGTATTTTGTAAGGAATAATCCAAAAGATTGTCTTTGCGAAAGACACAGAATCAAGATCCCGTCACTTGGCTGGGTACGCATCAAAGAGAAAGGATATATTCCAACTACAAAAGATGGATACATAATTAAGAGCGGTCATGTCTCAATAAAGGCTGACAGATACTATGTTTCAGTTCTTATAGAAATCCCAGATCACAGGATAGTTAACAATTCCAGTGAAGGAATTGGCATTGACCTTGGATTAAAGGACTTTGCGATTGT
>NZ_JACRWG010000082.1:0-6200 GCF_014306455.1 Catenibacterium faecis | reverse complement strand
CCTCGAGGATCTGGCGGCGATAGCATGATGGACACACCCGTTCCCATCCCGAACACGGAAGTTAAGCATCATAACGGCGACGATAGTGTGAAGACGCGACAATAGCAAGCTGCCAGGTCCTTTTTTTATGCCTTCCGACGGGAGGGCTTTTTTTATTGAATTCGTTTACTTCTTCTTGTATCATTATGGGAGGAGGGCATATCATATGAAAAATATAGTTATTACTGATAAAGACATTCCTTTAGAGTTATTTAAAGAAAGTGTTATTGTAAATCTGAATAATATTAAATATAGTGCTTGTACTGGTGATTATACATGCCTAAAAAAACGATCACCTTGTCGTTATCATGATGATATATCAGTCATTAATCAATGGATTGGAGAAGCTTCTTTGATTATATTAGTGACTCATATTTATTGTGGATGCTTTGATACACCTCTAAAATCCTTTATAGAACGCAATATTGCCTCATATGAGCCTTATTATACAACAGTAGATGGAACAACCTGTCATGCATCTTTAGCTCAGCAATCAAAGAAAATCCTTCTTATAGGTTATGGTGATATATCAGAACATGAACAGAAGATGTTGATGAATTATTTACATGATTCTCTTCTAGGTTATTCTATTTCTTCTATTAATACTTATTTTTGCACTGAAGAAGAATTAGACAATTCTCTTAAGACATTTGGAGGTGTTGACCGTGGATAATACATTAATCATCTTATCTGGTTTAATATATACAAATAAAGTTATGTATAACCAGGCATATAAGCTTGCTCACTATCTTAAAAACGATGTCACTATTAAAACATTACAAGTGATAGAAGATAAAGATTTAGTAGATAATGATACTCTTATTTTCATGTTTCCTATCTCTTCGCAAACCATCCCTTCATGTATGCTTGATTATATGAAAAATAATGAGTCTTTAATGAATCATAAAACTATTTATTGTGTCATGTATTGTGATGAATATGAAACAGATTATTGTGACTATGCCCAAGAAATTATGGAGTTATATAGTAAGAAAACAAATGCAGTTTATAAAGGTACATTAAAAATTGGTGCTTACTTCTTATTAGACCATATTCCTTATACATGGCGTGTATCTAATGAATTAAAAAATTTTGCATTAGATATAAGAAAAGCGAAAGAAAGTGTCTTAGATATCACATTTTTTTCTAAAAAACAGTTCTTAAAAGAAGGAAATAAGTTCTGGGAAAAAGCCTATAAATCAAAAAAATAGTAATTCATTTTATGTCCTTTATTACGTGCTTTTTTTGTATTTTATCTCTTGAAATAGAAGATAGATTTTGTTATACTACTCAAGGATAATTTATTAGGAGGCATTACAGAAGTGAATAAAAAAGAATTAATCAATATCGTTTCTGAAAAAAGAGATTTAACAAAAAAAGACGCTGAAATTCTTGTGAATACAGTTTTTGATACGATGGTAGAAAGTATGATTGATGGTGACAAAGTTCTTATTTCTGGCTTCGGTACATTTAAAATCAATCACTGCCATGAACGTAAGGGTGTTTCACCTAAGACTAAGGAACCTATTATCATTCCTGCAAGTCGTACAGTTTCTTTCAAACCAAGTAATAGATTAAAAGATGCAATGAACTAATGCATCTTTTTTGTTTATATACAGTTAATAATTTTTATGTATAATAGTATCAGGAGTTGATGAAAATGAGTAATTATTTAATGACAAATCCAGGTTATATGCTTGGTACAATTTTAGTAGTTATTGCGATGGTTTTTTCTTTATACTGCCAGGCCAAGATTAAATCTACATACGCGAAATACCGTCAAAAACAAAATAGCCGTGGTATCACAGGGGCACAAGTGGCTAGAGAAATATTAGATTCTCATGGAATGACTCATGTACCAGTTTATGAAGTACATGGAGAATTATCAGATCACTTTGATCCTTCTAATAATAGTGTATCTCTTTCGAGTGACATATATCATGGTACAACCATTGCATCATGTGCTGTTGCAGCACATGAATGTGGTCATGCCATTCAATATCATGAAAACTACATGCCAATACGTGTAAGAAATGCGATTATTCCTTTATGTAATGTAGGAAATTATTTAGGTTGGATTGCGATTATGATTGGACTTGCATTAGGATCTACTAAACTTGCCTTTTTAGGTTTCTTCCTTATGTGTGGTATCTTAGCTTTCCAGATTATTACATTGCCAGTAGAAATTAATGCATCAAAAAGAGGACTTGCGATATTACAATCTCAATACTTGAATGAAAATGAATATGCAGGTGCATGGCAGATGCTTTATGCTGCTGCATTGACTTATGTTGCTGGAGTATGTGCAACTCTTGCAAGTATGTTAAGAATTCTCTTTATGATATTAAGCAGTTCTAATAGAGATTCAAATTGATGAATCTCTTTTTTTTTAATCTTAAATGCGCTATAATAGTGGCACTATGGAGGTCGTTATGAATTATAATAAGAAAGATAAAAACTGGATTTATCATTTAATCATTGCAGTATTAGTGGTTATTTTGATTGTAGTCTCTTTCTGCATGTTAAGTATACATGTTCCTTATTTTAATCATGAAAATGATATCGCATTAGAAAGAAATAAGATCATTAATAAACATAAACTTAACTATGATGATTACTTCAATGAATATAACAGCGCTAAGACCTACTATATCATTCGTATTAAAGACAAGAAGAAAAAGAAGGTCTATCAGGTTTACAATACTAAATATAAATTAGTAGATAGCTATAGTGGTTCTATCGCTAAACAGGAAGATGTCATCAATACAATCAATAATGAATATAAAGTAAATGTAAGTAGCTTATCTATAGGTTATGAAAATGGTGATCTTGTTTATTTTGGAAAATATCAGAATGATGAGCACCTCTACTATTTCTATTACTCTTTAGATGAAGGAAAGTTTGTGAAGTATTATCGTCTATGAGTACAGAAATGTTGAAAGATTATCAGTGTATAGACTTTAAGAAACTATTATTACTTAAAGGAAAGTCTATAGGGCTAAAAGATGAAGAAACACATATATTATTATTGATGATGACTTTAGGTGATTTAGGTGTAAGACCTATATATCCTCAAAAGATTGCGGAATTCTCGTCTCTATCTATTAAAGAAATTGATGATATTATGATTAGACTTGTTGACAAACATTATCTTGATCGTATTAACTTAAAAATTGATTTCAAACCTTTAGAAAAGCTATTACTAGGTATGAAGGTAGAAAAGAAAGAAGAAGTCAATCTTGTAGAAATATTTGAGGATGCTTTTGGACGTACAATGAGTACTATGGATATTGAATATATCAATCAGTTTAAAAGAACTGGATATGATGATGAAATGATTGTATCTGCTTTAAGAGAAGCAGTGAAATCTAATGCACTTTCTTTTAGATATATTGAAAGAGTATTAGAAAACTGGGCTCATTCTAAGAATTATATTAAGAAATATCAAGAAGAAGAGCCAGAAGTAAGTGAAGAAGTAAGAAATTATAACTGGTGGGAAAATGATTAAAACAAAACAAGATCGAATACTCAATACATTTGATGCAATGTTTCCAGATGCACGTTGTGTATTGAATCATTCTAACAATCTAGAATTACTTGTTGCAGTAATGTTATCAGCGCAAACAACAGATGAAGCAGTGAACAAACTGACTACTCATCTATTTAAAAAATATCAGACAGTAGAAGACTATGCGAATGCATCATTGCCCGAATTAGAGTCAGATCTCCATTCTATTGGCCTTTATAGAAATAAGGCTAAGAATGTCAAGGCTATGGCTGAAGCTCTTCAGACACGCTTTAATGGCGTTGTACCAGCTTCTCATAAAGAATTAATTACACTCCCAGGAGTAGGAAGAAAAACAGCCAATGTTGTCATGGCAGAAGGATTTGGTTATCCCGCTATTGCGGTAGATACACATGTAGAACGTATTTCTAAAAGACTTGGATTTGCGAAAGCGGATGATACAGTATTAACTGTAGAAAAGAAGCTCATGAAGACTATTCCTAAAAATAGATGGATCAAAACACATCATCAAATGATCTTCTTTGGAAGATATCATTGTAAAGCCATGACACCTCATTGTAAGGAATGTCCACTAGTAGATATATGTAAAGAAAAGAATAAGAAACTATAAGAATCTAATGTGGACCCCGTGTCAAGGACATTAAATAAAAAAGTACTTAAAATCAATTAGAAATATAGATATCCTCTAGGTTGTAATAACCAGGAGGATATTTTTATGTGTAAACTATGTAAATATGTAATTATTAAAGATGGAGTTTTATGTGTATTGGAAACAGATAGAATGAAGGAAGTCATAAGAAATGAACTTGGTGTATTTGATTACCGTGATTATATATTTGATGATGATCCATCAGTCTATCTTCTTGTAAAGGATTTAAGTGTATATGATACTGATCATACTATTGTTTACAGATCTTTTCCAGATGATGCTGACGGTTATTTTAATGGCACTGTTATATTCACTAAGATGGATGATTTTGGCTTTGCATCATTAAGTAATAATGATATAGATATAATCAGAAGTCATCTACACAGATTATCTGATGGATTGTTTGAAATGAGTTATTCTTTGAAGGGTAGCTACTAATTTCTCGAGCGTTGAGTTTCTATCAAGATTATTTCTTACCTGTCTGAATTTTTCCTTATATTCATCAGGCTCCTTAGCGATATGGTTGAGCGGGTACTTACCAGTCATATAATATTCAAAGTATTCATTTGGTGAAAGCTTGGCTAGATTGTACTGATAACGATCAGTGTTGTAATAAACCATATAGTAATCTATTATTTCCTTTAGATCTTCGTATGAGCAGGCATTCTCTGTATATCTACCTATCTCATCTTTCATATGTCCTAAGAAGGATTCCTGGGGAGCGTTATCCCAGCAGTTTCCTCTTCTTGACATTGACTGTCTGATTTCCAGGCTCTTAAGTAAGTCAATAAACTTGATACTTGTATAATGTACACCCTGATCACTATGTATCAGAGCATCAGTGTGAATGTTATACTTATGCTTACTATAAAGCTGATTGATTGTCTCCAGGACAAAGTCTTCTTCTAGGGATGGTGATAATACATATTCAAGAATCTGCTTTGTAAATCCATCCTTTACCACTGATAAATAGGCTTTAGATCTTTCGTGATCATAGAATAGATAAGCAATGTCTGTTTCAAGCACATATCCAGGACTATACTCCTCAAAGTGTCTGTTCAGAATATTATCCGCATAATTTGATGTTTTCATTGCCTTAGCCATTCTTCTTGCAGGATTGGCTTTTCTTATTGGACAGAATAGCCCGTATTTCTTCATCAGTCTTGAAATCTTTTTATGATTCATCACAATGCCTATGTGAAGAAGACGCATATGAATACCACGTCTGCCTTTGTCATATCCTTTGAACTTGTATGCTTCTAAAATCAGTTCAAAATCCTTACGGTCTTGTTCTTCTTTTTCGCTTATGAAACTTTTTCGTTTCTTTCATGAATAGAACCCACTTCTTGAAACACCTGCAGTATCACATAATGCTGAGACACTCAGATTATTACTAGGTGATTCAAGAGTTCTATCCATCAGTTCATATTTCTCTCTTACTGTTTGTCCTTCTGCAGTTTTGAGATTTGCTTTCTGTTGATAAATCTCACTCTTTTTAAAAAATCGTTCTCCTGCTGGAGAATTTCGCATTTTTGTTTAAGCCTTTCTAGCTCTTCCTCGATAGTAAGAACCCTTGTAAGAGGTCTGCCAGAATTTGTGCTTCTTGTATCTTTGAATCCTTCTACTCTTGCTGCTTCTTTCCTTACACGATGTGTGAAGTTTTTAGTTCGACGGGATCCTAGCATACTTGGATCAAATCCATACTTTCTAAATATGTTTCCAGGCATCATGCCATTCTGTAAATCATTCCAGAATAGGTCCTTGAATTCTTCAGAATAGGTTATACTTTTGGCAGATACCTTCTTTACATATGGATTCTTCTCAAGTTCCTTTACTTGTTCATCACTAAAATAGTTTGCTCCCATAATGTTAAACCGCAAACTCTACCCATCTGATAACTGCAAATTATATTACCCTATATAATAATGTATTCTTATAGCGACCGCAGTTTATTTCAATCAATAAATCATAGATAAAGAAAAGATG
>NZ_JACRWG010000081.1:0-6270 GCF_014306455.1 Catenibacterium faecis | reverse complement strand
CAGATCACAAAAACAGGTGGAAGATTATGCCGTCATAAAAGGCACATTTTCCACCTGTTTATTAATTTAATTTGCGGTTTTATTAGTTTATATTATGGGTAGAGTTTGCGGTTTAACAATAAAGGAGGACATGGGATTCACCAGATTCCGAAGAAGAGGAATGAAAGGTGTAACGATGGAGTTTCTTTTAGTGTGCCTAGGCTACAATCTCAAGAAATACCACATGTATAGACTACGTCAGGAGAAAAAGAACGCTCTGAAGGCGTGCTGATAAAAAAGTTATTCACAGTGAAAAAGTGACTTATCACACCGATAGGGACTTTATGCGATTTTTTTCTATTTTTTAAGAGTTTACGTTCCTGAGGAGAACGTTTTTTTGTTTGTGACGTAATAACCATAGGCAGTCGTGAACTAATACAAAAAAAAGACTGTTTGGAAATGATATTAAATCATTTCGTCACAGCCTCTTTTTTGTATCTAAAAAGCCATGCGTGTTGCACGGCTTGTATAATCATTTGAAGATATCCTTTATCTTACTACCAAAAGGTTTATAATTAAGCAATTTCTTGATTTCTTCCTTGTCTAAGTATTCTTCAATATAACCACAATTCTCACAAATATAGAAAGTCTTCTTTGCGGTATTTCCCTCTTTGAATATAGCGAAAACTTGCGAAGGCTTATTAATATGATTCGTTATTTGAGAAATATTACCACCACCATTTTCATGGAGCTGATCTTTAATAATAATAATTTTATCGTGATTACATTTTGGGCAGATTCCAGTCTTTTTCATAGTAAGATCTCCTTATACCGTTACAATAGTTGTATATTCTTTATAGTGTTTTAACACATCTGGATCAATTTCATTATCAGTAATGACTGCATCAAAGTTAAATAGATCATAGAAGATATAAAAGTCAGAACGATTAAACTTAGTAGAATCTACAAGTAAATATCTATTCTTCGCATTATCCAAAGGTATACCCTGTGATTCTCCTTCTTCTAATGAATAAGTTGTAATACCACTATTAAAGATACCATTACATCCAATAAAGGCTTTTGTATATCTTAATTTACTTAATACCATATTTGTGATTGGACCTACAAAGGTATTTGTATTACTACGATATTCTCCACCTGTTAACATTACATCAGTAGGAGTATGACCACTCAAAATATTAAATACTGCAAGAGAATTCGTAACTACTCTAATATTACGTCCACATAACTGCTCTGCTAATAACTGAATAGTAGTACCAGGACCTAAGAATATTGTTTCTCCTTCTTGAATAAGACTTGCTGCTTTATGCGCAATTCTTGTTTTTTCTTCTATCTGTACAGAAGACTTTTCTAAATGAGAACGTTCATGATCCATACTAAAAGATAAACTCTGTGCACCACCATGTACTCTTAATAATTTACCAGACTTCTCTAATTCATCTAAATCTCTTCTTGCGGTCATATCAGAGATTTCTAATTGTTCCATGATTTCATTGATTGATATGATTCCTTTTTGATTGACCATCTGTGTAATTCTTACAAGACGTTCCTTCTTTAACATGTTTTCACTCTCCTTGTCAGTGTCAGTATATCATTTGATGTGTCCGGAATCAACATAAAGCAAACAAAAACAAACAAATATAATGTAATTAATGTCAATAATTATCATATATGTTTATAAATGTTTAAAATATTGTTTATTGTTGTTTGATTCTGTTGACAAATGGTATGTACGCGTTTACAATGTACTTGTAAACGAAAGAGGCCGATTCGTAAAGAAGAAAAAGGAGATTAATACAATGACTAAAGAAGAAGTAAGTATGATTGGATTTGAAATTGTAGCTTATTCAGGAGATGCAAGAAGTAAGCTACTACTTGCAGTAGAAAAAGCAAAACAAAAAGATTTTACAGAATGTGACAAACTTATTAGTGAAGCAAATGACTGTTTGAACGATGCACATAAGTCTCAAACTGAACTATTGCAGTTAGAAGCTAGAGGCGAAAATATTGATATTGGGTTTATTACAGTACATGCTCAAGATCATTTAATGACTACAATCTTATTAAAAGACATTATTAATAATTTACTAGATATTTATAGATAATGAGGTGAAATAATGGAGGCATTAATTGGAAAAATCGAGAAGGCTAAGCCGTTTTTCGAAAAAGTATCAAGAAATAAATATTTAAAAGCAATCCGTGACGGATTTATGTCAGCAATGCCTGTAGTATTATTCTCAAGTATATTCATGTTGATTGCTTATGTTCCTAACATTTTTAAATTTTATTGGCCAAAAGAAATTGAGGCTATGATTTTAAAACCTTATAACTATTCAATGGGGTTACTTGCTGTTCTTGTAGCAGGAACAACTGCAAAGAATCTTTGCGATAGTTTCAACAGAGACATGCCAGTTAATAGACAGATCAATAATATTTCTACACTAATGGCTGGTATCGTAGGGTTCTTAGTTGTAGGCGTTGATTCTATCAAAGGTGGATTTGCAAGTGGTTATATGGGCTCTAAGGGTCTTTTAACAGCATTCTTAGTTGCTTTCTTTGTTTGTAATGTTTATAGATTCTGTGTAAAGAGAAACATTACTATTCATATGCCTGAAGAAGTACCACCAAATATTTCTCAGACATTCGCAGATGTTATTCCTTTCGCTATTTCTATCCTATTATTGGCATTATTTGATATAGCTTTCAGAAATGCAGCAGGTATGTGTTTTGCTCAGGCAGTTATTGAATTCTTCCAGCCACTATTCACTGCGGCTGATGGATATGTAGGTTTAGCAGTTATCTATGGTGCTATGTCATTATTCTGGTTTGTAGGTATTCAGGGACCTTCTATTGTTGAACCAGCAGTATCAGCAATTTATTATGTAAACATCGCAAATAACTTAGAATTATTCCAGGCTGGCAAACATGCAGCTAATATCTTGACTCCAGGTTGTCAGCAGTTCGTTGCAACACTTGGTGGTACAGGTGCAACTTTAGTAGTAACACTTATGTTTGCTTTCATGGCCAAATCAAAAGAATTAAAGGCAGTTGGTAAGGCAAGTTCTATTCCAGTATTATTTGGTGTAAATGAACCAATCTTATTTGGTGCTCCATTAATCTTAAACCCAATTTTCTTTATTCCATTTATCTTAGCTCCAATCTTAAATGTATGGATCTTTAAGTTATTCGTTGATGTTCTAAAGATGAACAGCTTTATGTATATTCTTCCTTGGACGACACCTGCTCCATTAGGTATTGTGCTTGGTTGTGGTATTACAGTATTATCAATTCTATTTGCAGTATTAGTATTAGTAGTAGACTTCGTTGTATATTATCCATTCTTCAAGGTATATGATAGAGAAAAGTGTGCTGAAGAAGCAGAAAAAGAAGGGGTAATTGAAGCAGAAAAAGAAGAAGAAGCAGTTGAAGTTTCTTCAGATGTAGTCAATGAAAAGAGAATTTTAGTATTATGTGCCGGTGGAGGTACAAGTGGTTTATTAGCTAATGCTTTAGCTAAAGGTGCAAAAGAAAAAGGAATTTCTATTGTTACAGCAGCTGGATCATATGGTGCACATTATGATATGTTAAAGGACTATGATTTAGTTGTCTTAGCACCACAGGTAGCGAACTACTATCAAGATTTGAAAAAAGATACTGATAGATTAGGTATCAAGTGTGTAGCTTGTGAAGGTAAAAAGTATATTGAATTAACTCGTAATCCTCAGAAGGCACTTGAATTTGTATTCTCAATTTTAGACGGAGAATAAACATTAAATACACATTGGGATTAATTCCTAGTGTGTATTCAATTTATATAATAATTATAAAGGAGATTAATCATGAAATTCAGTGAAGATTTTGTGTTTGGTGGCGCAACTGCTGCATACCAGTGTGAAGGTAGTACTAGAGCATATGGTAAAGGTAAAGTCGCTTGGGATGATTATTTAGAAAAGCAGGGAAGATTCTCTGCTGATCCTGCGAGTGACTTCTATCATAAATATCCTGTAGATTTAAAACTATGTAAAGATTTCAGCATTAAGGCTATTAGAATTTCTATTGCATGGTCAAGAATTTTCCCAGAAGGAAAAGGAAAAATCAACCAGGAAGGTGTAGATTTTTATCATCGTGTATTCCAGGAATGCCATAAGAATGATGTAGAACCATATGTTACTTTACATCATTTTGATACTCCTGATGCTTTACATAGCAGAGGTGATTTCTTAAATAGAGAAACAATTGATGCATTTGCGAAATATGCAGAATTCTGTTTTGAAGAATATAAAGATGAAGTTACTTATTGGTTTACTTTTAATGAAGTATGGCCAATTGCAACAAACCAATATATTGAAGGTACATTCCCACCTTGTATTACATACGATATTACTAAGGCGGTTCAGTCAATGCATGGAATGATGGTAGCACATGCAAAGGCAGTTTGTGCTTATAAAGCACACAACTATAAAGGATACATTGGAATTATTCACTCCCTAGAAACCAAGTATCCTTTAAACGAAAATGATCCAAAAGATGTATATGCAGCTAAGAAAGAAGATGTTCTTGCTAATCAATTCTTGCTAGATGCTACATTCTTAGGTTATTATACAGATGAAACTCTTAATATCATCAATGAATTAGTTCATCTTAATAATGGTACTTTTGAATATGATCCAGCTGATATTGAAATTATGAAAAAAGCTGCAAAAGAAAATGATTACTTAGGTATGAATCACTACCAGAGTCATTTCATTAAGGCATATGATGGTGAAAATGAAATCCACCATAATGGTACAGGTGAAAAAGGTACAAAGAAGTTCAAATTAAAAGGTGTTGGTGAAAGAGTATTTAAAGAAGGTATTCCAACTACTGACTGGGACTGGTTGATTTATCCTCAGGGAATGTATGATATGATTATGAGAATCAAGAAGCAGTATCCTAATTATAAAGCTATTTATATCACAGAAAATGGTATGGGTTATAAAGATGACTTTAATAATGGTAATATTGATGATTCGCCAAGAATTGATTATATCAAGCAACATTTACAGTGGTTATTAAAGTCTATCGAAGATGGCGCAAATGTAAAAGGATATTTTGTTTGGTCATTAATGGATGTATTTTCTTGGTCTAATGGTTATAATAAGAGATATGGATTATTCTACGTAGATTATAATACACAAGAAAGATATCCTAAAAAGTCAGCTTATTGGTTTAAGCGCGTATCAGAAACGAAAGAGGTATAGTTATGAATTCTTATAAAGGAGTTATATTTGATTTTAATGGAACATTGTTCTTTGACAACCCAAAGCATGTATTAGCCTGGGGAAAGATTTCCGAGGAAATAAGACATCATGGAATCAGCGAAGAAGAGCTACATGAACATTTCAATGGTGTTCCTAATAATAAGATTATTGAATACTTATTTGAAGGACAGTGTACAGATGAACAGAAACAGAAATATTCTTTACTTAAGGAACAGTATTATCGTGAATTTTGTAAGGAAGATAAAGAAACATTCCATTTAGTTGCTGGTGCGACAGAATTCTTTGATAAACTTAAAAACAACAACATTCCATTTACTATCGCAAGTGCATCCATTAAACCAAATATTGATTTCTTTGTAGAATCATTTCATTTAGATCATTGGATTAATCCTGATGATATTGTTTATGATGATGGAACTTATGAGAATAAGATCATGATGTTCAAGAAAGCAGCACATATTCTAGGAGTAGATATAAGTGACTGCTTAATCATCGAAGACTCCCTAAGTGGTATTGAAAATGCCTATAAAGCAGGATGTAGAAATATAATCGTAATCGATTCTGCAAATAAAAAAGATGAATATCAGAAGTTACCAGGAGTAACAAAAGTGATTGATTCATTTAAAGAAATTTAAACAAAGAGCCATCTTATTAAAGATGGTTCTTTTTTGCAAGAAAACAAGATAGGCGCTTCACTATGATAATTCAGTCTTTTGTTACGAACGATTTCGTTGTAAAATATAAGAGTCAAATAGAATAGTAATTTGGCTATGGCAGCTGTCATATATGGTGGTTGCAAAGTTTATGGAGGAATAAATATGAATGTATTAGTTACAGGTGGTGCAGGTTATATTGGTAGTCATGTCTGTGTAGAATTACTACAGAGCGGACATGATGTTGTAGTCATCGATGACTTCTCAAATTCAAAACCAGAAGCCTTAGATGCAATTCATGAAATTACTGGTAAGAAAGTAAAGTTCTATGAATTTAACGTTTTAGATGAAGATAA
>NZ_JACRWG010000080.1:0-6315 GCF_014306455.1 Catenibacterium faecis | reverse complement strand
TCATCGATATTACCTCCGGCAAGATAATATCAATAAAATGAAAAAGGACAAAATAATTATGTAGGTTTTCCAACATTCTTATGTTGTCTTTTACCTACATTTTTATTTTATCCTTAGCACCAAAACTTAGGGCATTTCTCAAAAGAAGGTGAGAAATTGCTTTATAAGATGAACATGAATTATATGGAGCTAAGTGGTATTGATCCATCATCATTAAGAGGTAAAAGAGAGGTAATGAATGTAAAAAGAAAGAATCATGCTCTCTCTCTTGAACTTCTAGATTTAAAAAATGATTATTTGAAGAAGAGAAATAAACTCTACGACGATTTAGATAGAGCTGAGAATGGCCTTCAGGTTTACTTGACTCATTATGGTAAAGGAATGAAATTAGGTTCAAAGAAATCTGATGTTGAAATTCCTCGTCTCAATTATCGTACTGACGAAAGATTTATCGATTATAAGAAAGTAGAAGATAACTTATTAGAGAAAGTAATGAAGGGAGTAAGTGACAATGAAACTGTTTAAGGGATTCTTTAATAGAAAAAAAGAGTTATCAAAATATAAAGATGAAAGAGTTAAACTACTTGAGTTTGAAAATGATCTGACAGACGTAGTTCCTGCTTCATACAATGGGATCTTCTCTGTCATAGACTCCAGCAATGCAGGAAGTCTTAGTACTATTAATAAGTACTTACAGGACTTCTCTTCTCACATCGATGAAGAGAACTTTGAGTTATTCTATAAGACTCTTAATATCGATCAGGAATTCGTACTGAACTATTTAGATCGCGATAAGTTAAACCATGATCTATTGATTGAAATGATTAATATTAAAAAAGCGGCTGAAATTAAGAATCTCGAACAGGAGTTAGCCTTGGTTGAAGCTCATATTAAATCTAATGAAGAAAAAATCATGAAAGTAGGAAAGGAACTTGAAGATTATGAAGAAGATGAACAAGAAGCTTTACAAGAAAGAGTACCAGCAGATCCACAAGAAGAACTTATTGGATAATCCTGTAGTCTCTGGAATTATTATTTTGATTCTTACATTTACTGATTTTTATGTGGTGGAAGAAGCTCTTGCGAATATATTCAACACTGCAAATCCTTTATTCCTCTATCTCTCAAGTGCTATCTTTGCGATTGGTTTAGACGTGTCTGTCTATCATATGGGGTGTCAGATTAATGAATTCGAAGAGATATTTAAGAATAAGAGAGCAATATTAGATTTCGCAATCTTTCTAGGATCATATTTCTCATATGTATTGTTGAAGGTCGCAATCATCCTTGGTGAAGATATGGATACTAAATTGATCTTAGGTAATATTGCTTTAATCTTTGTGCCTTTATTAACGTCTATTCTAAGTTTTGTTTTGAGTCTTAAGAGTAAACATGAAGAGAATGAAGCTTTAATGAATACCTTAGAGATGAATAATGTAGATCTTACCGAACGTGCAAATGAGTTAAGATTACAACTGTTCGAATTACAGATGGCTCAAAACATTGACTTATCTGCCTTTAATGAAGAAGAAGCTTCTATATTAGAAGATCTTGTATTGACTAATACAAACTACTTAAAAAATCATTCGCAGTTTGAAATTGCAGGCAAGATAAACTCACAGGAAGGAACTGACTATTTAACTGAAGAATCAAAAGTAAATGACAAAGGAGATATAAACAATGAAGAAATTAAAAACATTAACAATCAGCCTATTGATGCTTAGCCTTGTCCTATGTGGGTGTTCATCTAAGAAAGTAAAAAATTATAATATATCTGTCGTTGCAGGGAACAACTCTTGTTCCTTGCTTCATGACTATATCTTAGCAAAGCCCTACTTGAAGAAGATTTATACACAGGGTGGTCAATTATCTATCGTAAATTCAGATGGTGCTCCTTATGTAGTGAAATCAGAACAGATTGAACCTCTTAAGTCATATACAACATCTACACAGAAGAAGTCCTACTTAGAGAAATACACTTCAAATATGATTGAAGAATTGAATAGTATCAAATCAAAATCAGCTGAAATCGATTTAATTGAGAGTTTAAATTGTGCTTCTAAGAGTTTTTCGACTAAATCAAATAATGACATTGTATGTTTTGTGTCTGGTCTAAGTACAAAGGGTTTATTGAATATGACAACATTGGAATCATTAAGGAATCTGGATATAAATAAGACAGTAAGTAATTTAAAGGAAGCACATGGTATGCCTAATCTTCAAAACATCAATAATATCTATTTATATTCAGTTGGTCAGGTTGCTTCATACCAAAAGCTCTCGAAAATTTCTATTCATAAAGAGAAGGAGTTCTTAACAAAGCTTCTTGTTGAATCAGGTATGAATAAAGACAAGATTCACTTCGTCGATAGTAATCCAATCAGTAATAAAGCTTACAAAGGACCAAATGTTAGCAAGGTAGGGCAGGACACAGATTACAATGCTGTATCGATGGTAAGTAATAATTATAATGATATTAAAAGTAAGCTTTGCCTAACTGGACTGGAGTTCCAAAAGAATTCCTCTATTTTGTTAAATGCTGAGAAGTTGAATAGTGTTGTTTCTTTTTTGAATAACTATGCTGGTGCAGTAGATATCTTCGGTACAACAGCCTATGATAAGACTACTTCAGATGAGAGACTTCAGAAGCTTGGTTACGAGCGTGCATTAACAGTAAAGAATAGTTTATTAGAGAAAGGAGTTGATCCCACTAAGATTAATAAAGTCTCTTCATTGAGTTATAAGAATCTCTATCATAAAAATGAATGGAATGAGCAAGGTTTTAATGATGAAATTGCGAAATTAAATAGGACCGTTGTTATCAAAGATAGCCAGTCATAACATGCCGAGAGGCATGTTTTCTAATGTATGAAAATATCTAGATGTATATGTTGAAAATTGTTAGAATTTAGTTAAGAGGGTGATGATATGAAAAAGAAGAGATTTATAATAGGTCTTTCTATTGTTGCAATTATTACTCTTTATTTTGCATATCATCGCTTTGAAACATCTATTCCAGTAGAAATAGATGCCCCTTATGGGATCACATGTACTACTTCTAAATCACGCATAGATGGTGATCATTATAGTCTATGTCTGCATATTAACTCATATAAGTTTAAAGAAGAATATATCAACATTCAGATTAAGACATATGATAAAAACAATAACTTACATGAATACAGTACAACTTATAAAATAGATAAAAAAATCCCATTTAAATTCCATACAGATACAAAAGAAAACATAAAAAAAGTCGTTGTGAGCATTACACTCACAACGGCTTTTAAATTAGTCCTAAATGTTTAAATGCATTATAAAGTCCATCATCATTGACATCAGTCGTAATATAATCTGCTGCTTCTTTTATTTCAGGACCACCATTACCCATAGCGACATTGTAAGTACAACATGCAAACATTGATAGATCAATCTTTGCATCACCAAAAGAAATAGTATCCTTAAAGTCAGCACCAAGGTGTTCCATCAATACTTCAATCGCATGTCTCTTAGTAATACCAGTAGGTCCTAAATCACCATATAAGGCTACTTCACCCTTACCACCCCATGTATTCGCTACAAGAGTAGGAAATTCCACCTTAGAATCTAAATGATCCTGATAAGAGCTTAAGATAAAGCTGATCTTATTCACATCATCTCTATATAAATCTTCACCCTGTAAATGAATAAATCCATCCATGAATGCTTTAGAAGATTCCTTTGCCTTCTCTAGGTCTGCTCCTTTACCCTGAGCATATTTAACCATTGTTTCAGGACCCTGTTCTAACATATAGTCATTGCAGTACATACCGCTATTGGCTTCTAAATAGAAACCTAAGTGTCTCTCATTACACCAATCTACAATATGTTTTACATCTTCCTTTGATAATCCTTGATGCATTACAACTTCATCATGGTCTTCTACATAAGCACCATTACCACCAATCATACCATCTAAATCACATAAATTACGCTGTAGTATTTCAGCTTTAGAACATCCAGTACAAATATATACTTTATGTCCATTTGCGCGTGCCATGTCCACAGCCTTAGCTGCTGAAGCAGGTAGCTTTGCTTCATAATCAATTAATGTGCCATCTACATCTAGAAATATTATTTTACCCATATCTGTCTCCTTTATATATTTCTTATTATACATAAACAATAACCTAAACAGTATCAATCCATCATTTTTTGAAACAATAAACACCTTTACTTAATTTAGTAAGTATATCTTTCTCCATTAATTCATGAAGCACTCTCTGTAATTGTCTTCTACTACAGTGAAGTATTTCTGATGTTTTTTCTATTCTTCTTAATATATGATCATCACACTGATATTTCATATATGCGATTACTTTCTCTTCTAGACTCATACAGTTTTGTTCATGCTGTACAGATTGAATAATATCTACGCAGGAATGAATAACTGAATGAAGAAACAACACATCTTCATTCAACTCTTTCTCATATCTTAATGTATCAATACTTAATACCACTACATTCTCTAAAGCCTCTACAAATAAGTGAGGCTTCTTTTTTGTGACAAACTCAATATCTCCAAGAATAGGTATTTCTTTCTTTACACCTGTCACAAACTGTCTACCATCTGCTTGAATTGAATAAACATTTACGCTTCCTTTCACTAAAAAATAAATAGAATGAAAATGAAAAGAAGGCTGAATCATTAACTCTCCTTTCTCAAACTCAAACATCTGAAGACTTACATTATCTAAATGAACATAAGAAGATATAGAATCACTATATTTCTCTATTAACAGTTTATCTTTTATTTCTTTCATATCTTTATTGTGACATATGACACAATAAATCACAAACAAAACTGATAAGATAGGGCAGGAGGTTAATACAATGAATGAATTATTTGAAACAATGCCTGTCAAGAAAGCTTACTTTAAGATTGCTTTACCAGTAGTTCTTTCTATGATGGTCACTTTAGTCTATAACTTAGTCGATACTTTCTTTGTATCACAAACACAAAATACAAATCTTGTTGCAGGTGTCTCATTATGTGCACCTCTATTTACATTAATGATTGCTTTAGGAGATATATTTGGACTAGGAGGCAGTTCAGTAATCTCTCGTTTATTTGGGAATAAAGAAACTGAAGAAGCAAAAAGAGTCAGTGCTGTATGCTTTTATTATGCTATTGGGGTCTCTCTTCTTACCTCTTTAATTATGATTCTATTTAAGAATCCTATTCTTTCATTACTTGGAACAGAAGCATCTACAAAACCTTATGTTTTACAATATTATCATGTGATTTCAATTGGTGGTGTCTTTATTATTCTATCGATGATTCCTACAAATCTAATCAGATGTGCAGGACATGCCCAGGATGCTATGATAGGTACAATTCTTGGTTGTGTTATCAATATCATTCTTGATCCTATTTTCTTATTTGTATTTCATATGGAAGCCACAGGTGTCGCAATTGCGACTGTATTTTCTAACTTTGTCACAGATGCATATTTAGTTTATGTGATTAAACGTAAATGCCCAGAACTCAGTGTTTCTTTAAAGGATGCCCATTGCGATACACGTCATATAAAAGGTCTCATCTTTATTGGCATCCCAGCTTCTCTTACAAATATTATGCAGTCTTTTGCAGTCACTCTTACTAATCAATATTTACGTCCCTATGGATCAAATGCGATTGCCAGCATGGGTATCGCATTAAAAGTCAATATGATTATTATGATGGTTCTTGTTGGCTTTGCTTTTGGTGCACAGCCACTCATTGGATATTGTATCGGAGCACGCAATAAAAAGAGACTTAAAGAAGTCTTACGCTTTGATGCTTTAGTCATTATATCCTTTGCTTGCGTTATGACACTTGTATTATGTTTCTTTACACCTTCTATCATGTCATGTTTCATGAAGAATCAAACAATTGTCTCACAGGGAAGTACAATGTTGAGATGCTTATCTATTTCTACACCTTTTGTAGGGGTTGTATTAATACTCACAACACTCTTTCAATCAGCAGGTTATGCGACAGGGGCAATGATTATCTCTTTATCAAGACAGGGCGTGATATTCTTTGTTGTAATGATTGTCCTTACGGCATTATTAGGCTATATGGGAATTCTTCTTGCACAATGTATCAGTGATATCATTACACTTATTATAGGTTTATTACTCGTCAAAAAAATGAGGCTCGACTAATCGAGTCCAATGGAGTCAACTTAAGAAGTTGGCTCTTTTTTATTGCTTTTTTTCCTATTATAAGTGTATATTTATGACATTGTAGTTAAGAATAAAAGATTGAATATATTTATATAATGCCATATA
>NZ_JACRWG010000079.1:0-6447 GCF_014306455.1 Catenibacterium faecis | reverse complement strand
ATACCTGACAAATCTTCCAATACAAAGAGAGTGTGCTTTGGGTTGTTTTCAACGAGTGCCTTCGATACCTGATGGTTAATATCCTGCATCCAACGGTTTTCTCGCTGACCGATAGCTTTCAGTCTTCGTCTTGAGGATGGCGTATGTCGCATTTGAAGTTCCTTACGAAGCTTGGAATAGTTGGCACGTTTCTGCTTAATAGCTTTACCACTAACAAATCCAGACTTATGTTTGCTGTCATAAGTTGCAACAACAAAGTTAATACCTCTGTCAATACCTACAACGTTGCAGATGTCAGAAATATTACTTTCTTCAACCTCATAGGTAACTGGTATATGCAGATAGTATTTACCATGCTTACTTACAAGTCTGGCAGTACCAAACTTATAAATCGTATGATTGAAATACTTAGACATTCCATCTGAAAAATAAGATAACTTCACACGACCATTAAGTGTATTGATTGAAAAACAGTTTTGAGTCAAAGAATAATCTCTGTTCCATACCAGATCATACTGAGGTTTTTTGAACGATGGCTTAATCCACTCATTCTGATTTTTAAGAATGGTCTTATATCTGGCGATAACAGTCTTCAAAACAGACTGAGCCATCTGCGATTTAAGGTTAAACTTTTCTCGTAATGTAGAATACAAAGCTTTATTAAGTGAAAACTGCTTTAAGTCATGAGTGCGGAATACATAGTCTGAAACATAATTACAGGCATTACGATAAACAGACATAGTCTCATCAAGCAAAACCTTATCTGTTTCTGCAACGATTATTTGAATTTTAGCTGTAATAGTCATCTGTTCCATAGATGTACTCCTTTCATAGATATTTCACTATATATTATATATAATTTATAGCAAAATATCTATATTTTGAGGCGAACTATGGATAATAGATACAATCGTCATAACAGACAAAAATACAGTCTGAAAGTACATATAGTTCTAGTAACCAAATACCGTAAGCAACTACTAAAAGGCTCTATTACTGATGATGTGAAACAAGAGATTCTCGATATAGCTAATACTCGTGGCTACGAAATTATTGCGATAGAAACTGACAAAGACCATATGCCTTTCTTATTAAGTTACGATACAGCAGATCGAGTTTGCGATATTGTCAAAATTGTAAAGCAGGAAACAACATACCACTTATGGCAAAAGATAGTACGGTCTTATTTAAACAGTATTCGAAGAAAAAAACATTTTGGTCAGATGGTTATTTTGCTTGCAGCATTGGAGAAGTCTCATCAGCAACTAAACAAAAATATATTGAAAGTCAGGGATAATAAATACGATTTACGAGGTTCCTCCCACCGCCTAAAGGCAGTGGGTTTCCGCCTATGACAAACGAAAGGATTTATTTATGAAACAATGAAAAGAAAAAGAAGATAGAGGGGGTTCTATCTTCTTTCAAACAACTTATGCTTCTCTAGCTATAAATCCATTATCATAGTCAATGACTACATGACTGTTGGCATGGATTGTACCTTTGATTATTTCTCTTGCAAGCATTGTTTCAATATGTGACTGAATATAACGCTTGATTGGACGTGCACCAAATGTGGCATCAAATGCATCTTGTGCAATTCTGTTTTCAGCTGCATCAGTGACTTCTAGAGTAATCTTCTTCTCTTCTAGACGACCTTCAAGTTCATGAATAAACTTATCAATAATCTTATAAACAACACTTGAATCAAGTGAGTTGAACATAACGATTTCATCAATACGGTTTAAGAATTCAGGTTTGAAGTGCATCTTTAATTCATTATCTACTTCTTTACGTGTTTCTTCATTGTTACCCTGTAACAAGTACTGAGAACCAATATTAGAAGTCATAATGATAATTGTATTCTTGAAGCTGACTACATTACCCTTAGAATCTGTTAAACGACCATCATCTAGAATCTGTAATAAGATATTGAAGACATCTGGATGAGCTTTTTCAATTTCATCTAATAAGACAATACTATATGGAGCACGTCTCACAGCTTCAGTTAACTGTCCACCTTCTTCATAACCTACATATCCTGGAGGAGCACCTAATAAACGAGAGACACTATATTTCTCCATATATTCACTCATATCGATACGTACGATATTCTTTTCACTATCAAAGAGCTGTTCAGCAAGTGTCTTAGCCACTTCTGTTTTACCTACACCAGTAGGACCTAGGAATAAGAATGAACCAATTGGTCTATTCTCATCATTGATACCAGCACGGCTTCTTAGTATTGCATCAGTGACTTTAGTGATGGCTTCATCCTGACCAATAACTCTTTTCTTCATAATATCTTCAAGATGTAATAGTTTTTCTTTTTCTGATTCCATTAGCTTAGAAACTGGAATATTAGTCCATCTAGAGATAACTTCAGAAATAGTATCTACAGTGACTTTTTCCTGTAATAAAGCATCATCATTTTCTTTAGCCTGATATTCTTCTATTTCTTTATTAATAGCAGGAATAGTCTGATATTTAATTTTAGAGGCTTCTTCTAGGTTACCCTGAGATTCAAACTGTGCCATCTGTGTTTCTAAACGTACTTTTTGGTTCTTTAAATCCTTGATATGATCCACCTGAGACTTTTCTGATTTCCATTGTTCAGTTAATCCAGCGATTTTTTCATTTAAAGAAGCAATTTTTTCTTTGATTTCTTCTAGTCTCTTTTCGTTATCTTCAGTTGAATCTTCTTTTTCAATAGAGATTCTTTCCATTTCTAGACGATTCTTATCACGAGTAATTGTATCTAGTTCTTCAGGCATAGAATCAATTTCCATACGTACTGAAGCACATGCTTCATCAATAAGGTCAATTGCCTTATCTGGTAAGAAACGATCTGTAATATATCGATCACTCATATGAGCCGCTGCGATAATTGCACTATCTTGGATCTGAACACCATGATGAGATTCAAATGGTTCCTTTAAACCTCTTAGAATCGCAATTGTATCATCAATATCAGGTTCTTGTACCAATACCTTCTGGAAACGTCTTTCTAAGGCTGCATCCTTTTCAATATACTGACGATATTCATCCAATGTTGTTGCACCAATACAATGTAATTCACCACGTGCTAGCATTGGTTTTAATAAGTTAGCGGCATCCATAGCACCATCTGTCTTACCTGCACCAACTAACTGATGGATTTCATCAATAAACATAATGATTTGTCCTTCAGACTTCTTAATTTCATTTAAGACAGCTTTTAATCTTTCTTCAAATTCACCACGATATTTAGCACCTGCCACAAGTGAACCTAAATCAAGCTCAAATAAAGTTTTATCTTTTAATGTTTCAGGTACATCGTTCTTAACTATACGCCAAGCAAGTCCTTCTACAATCGCAGTTTTACCTACACCTGGTTCACCAATCAAAATTGGGTTATTCTTTGTTTTACGTGATAAGATCTGAATAACACGTCTAATTTCTTCATCACGACCAATAACTGGATCAATCTTGCCATCTTTTACATCCTTGACAAGATCACGTCCATACTTTTCTAATACTTCATAATTATTTTCTGGGTTTGGAGTATCCACTTTATGTCCTCCTCTCATTTCCTTAATTACTTTTTCAACTTCTTTTTTATTTAAATTATAACGAGATACAAAGTTTTTAATAAAGGTGCTTTGCGTATTAAATAATGCAATAATAAGATGTTCTACACTCATATAGTCATCTTTATATTCTGTCTTAATTTTTTCAGCATTCGCAATCCAGCTATTGAGATCATAGCTTAAACGAAGCTGATCCTGAGTCACCTGCCCAACGCTTGGCTTCTTATTGATCTCCGCATTCAATAAATCCTGTACTTCTGGAATAGAGATATTAAGTTTTGTAAGTACTCTATAGAAAATACCAGAACTATCTTCTAATAATGCATACATGAGATGTTCAACATCAACAATCTGTTGATTAAGAGCCAACGCATTCTGAGCTGCACGTCCAAATGCTTCCTGCATTGCTTCTGTCCATTTTTCACCATTCATCGCAATCACTCCTTTAGCACTCTTCTTTCTCTTGTGCTAATGCTAGTATATCACTTTTATTAGCACTGTCAAGTGGTGAGTGCTAATTATTTGAGATTTTTTTTGCAAACCTTGATTTTACGAGGTTTGCAACACTTTTTCTTCCTTATAATCATCACTTTTTCTTGATTTGACACCATTTTGACACCAATTTTTTATTTTTGGTGTCAGCTAATTGCTACGCTTTCCAGCCTTGTGATTTCACTCTCAATTCTGGACATCTCACTTACATGGTTATATACGTCCATTGTTACATCTATATGGGCGTGTCCCATAATATATTGAAGAACTTTTACGTCTATCCTCTTTTCTGCCATTCTGGTACAAGCCGTATGTCGCATAATGTGAGCAGATACCTTTGGTAACAATTCAGCATTTCTATGTTCAGTCTTTGCAATTTGAACTTCTTTTTTGTTATATGCGTCTACAATATTATATAAGATATTGTTTATCGCATTAGGCATGAGCGGTCTGCCGGACTTCGCCATAAAAATGAATCCTTTATAACCATCTATCTCAACATCTTTTCCTTTTTGAAGCATGAAGTTTAATTTCTTTTGTTCTTCAAATGCTCTTTGTACATCTGATGTCATAGGGATAGTTCGGATTCCAGAATCTGTCTTTGGCGTGGAAATATGGAATTTATAGCCATCTCCTAAATCTTTATAAATCAACTGATGGTCAATACTTACCACTTTTGTTCTGCCATCTACATCTTCCCAAGTCAATCCAATCAGTTCTCCGCACCTTACACCTGTTCCTAACATGATTCTAAGCATTGGATAATAGGTATTGTATACTTGATTATTTTTCACAAATTCCAGCATTTTTTCCTGTTGTAAAACTGTTAAGGCAATACGTTCTTCTGCCTGTCTACCATAATCACTGATAGAAAACTTTGCCGGATTTTTGCGGATAATATCATCATCAACAGCCATTTCCAGTGCCGGATAAATCATATTGTTAATAAATTTTATTGTAGAATATGCGTATCCTGCTTTAGAAAGTTTTGAGTAAAACGATTTGATGTGTGATGGTAAAATCTGAACAACCTTGATGTTTCCAATTTCATCTTTGACACGATTCTCCCATGTTTTCAGATAATTTGCTCTAGTGGATTCTTTCAGCTCCCTAGTAGACATATATCTTTCAAACAATTTATTAAGAGTAAGTTTTTTGATTGCTCCATCCGTTAAAATGTTATCTTCCAAGTCTTTTGCAATCTGCTTTTCCTTTTCCCTTAATTCCGGTAAATCTCTTGCATATACTGTCAGACGCTTTCCGCTTCTTATATCTGTATAACGGTAACTGTATCTACCATCTTTACGCCAGCTTTCGCCCTCTCTTAATTTTCTTCCTTTATGGTCTTTTCTGCTATTTGCCATGAGAAACATTCCTTTCTGTAATAGCCCTCTTTTTGTTCTCATGACGTGGTTATGTCTGTAAATATTATACCATATATCACAAGAAACATAAATGAAAAAGGGTGTTATTCTTCCAGATATGAGAGGTAATTTTTAACTTTTTCTACCGAATAAAGAACCCTACGTCCAATCACAATTTTTGCTCCTGCCTGTTCTCCAATCTTTCTTGCAGTAGCATGACCACAAGATAACATTGCAGATAATTTATCTATATTTACCGTTATCGGCTGTGAGGTTGGTCTTTCTTTTGTTTTGTTCATCTGTCAGTCCTCCTTTTACCGACCTGTATTATCGTCATTTTCTGCACACCAGTAAAAGTATCACTCTCCTTTACCATGTGCTTTTTACAAGCAATCAGACGGCTTCGGCAAGCTCCGCTGGTATCTCAACCATTCCCATTCCTGTGGGCTGAACCGTGTCATACGGGTGTATCATTATCCTGTGTTGCAGGTCATGGCAGAACGACTTTTCCAACGGTCGCTCCCAGATCATTGCATGAATCGCTATCTCCCGATTGGAAAAGTCACGGCGTACAACCTCTGATGGCTCACTGCAAGCACAAACGTATCTGACTGCTTTATTCACTTGTCAAAGAACTGTTAGGCTCTTGTCAGCCTGTATCAATTCATTTTTACAAATGGACTGATACAAAATGGCAAGAAAAAGCGGAACAGGAAAGAGGGGAGTTTGTTAAATCATGCTCCGCTCAAAGATTATTTAATGTTCGTCTATTTCAAATTCACATATCATTTTCAAAAGGGCTTCTCTGATACGCCCCTTTAATTCCATATCAACCACAATGTATACGTTGCCGTATTCATCGTAAAACGGGCGTAAACAGCATTTTGATATGTAGGCTTCATAGAATGCAAAAGTCAATATAAAAATGTAGGTTTAGGACAATATAAGAATGTAGGTTTTCCTACATTCTTATATTGTCTTTTTAGTCTTCATCTACTATGAATTGAAGCTGATCTTTGAGTCTA
>NZ_JACRWG010000078.1:0-7015 GCF_014306455.1 Catenibacterium faecis | reverse complement strand
TGACGTTTCTAAATTAACTAAACCATAAAATTCAACTATTCTATTTTTTCTAAATTATTCAAACTTGTTTTTAAGTTTGTCTTTTTTTATACGTTTTGATTGATTTTTGTTTCACACTTTCTCCTTTATTTGATTTCATCTTATTTTAACATATTTATTCTATCTCTAATAGTAAAAGCTGTAATAGATCATCTATTACAGCTTCTTATTATTATAATTTCTTATACATTTCCGCAATAATTTCAGCAGCTTCATCTAAACCATAATCACTATTAATAGTTAAGTCAAAATTCTTTAACTGACCCCATTTATTTGTTGTGTAGTAATTATAGTAGTTAGCTCTCTTCTTATCTCTTGAGATGACATACTTCTTTGTATTCTCATGCTCTTCTTTATATTCTTCTTCTACTCTCTTAATACGTGATTCAAGAGGTGCATGGACAAAGACTCTTAATACTTTATCATAATCTTCAAGAATATAATCAGCGCATCCATTTACTATGATACATGAATCGTTACTTGCAAGATGACGAATGATTTTAGATTGTGTTGCGAAAACCTGATCATTTAAAGGCATCTGGAAAGTGCCTCCAGCCATTCCATAAAGGAATCCTGAACTCTTTTCCTGAGATGCTTTCCTAATTGTTTCAATATCAAATCCAAGTTCCTGTGCAGCTAAATCAATAATCTGATTATCGTAATAAACAATTCCTAAAAGATTGGCTACTTTCTGTGCTATGATACGTCCTCCGGAACCATATTCTCTTGCGATTGTAATAATTTTAGGCATATGACAAAACCTCCTTCTATATGTTTATTTTATCACAAGTTTAAAAGAATATGTAAGAAACTTTATTGTAAATAATGAGATGTGCTATAATGCATGGGAAAGAGGTGGATTATGGAATACCATGTTTTAGCAAGTGGCTCTAAAGGAAACAGCACATTTATTGTAGAAAAAACTACAGGTATTTTAATAGATTGTGGTATCTCAAAGAAACAGCTTGTCTATCGATTAAAAGAAATTGGATATACAATAGATGATATAGATTATGTATTATTAACCCATGATCATACAGATCATAATAAGAATATACATATATTTGATAAAGAAATAGTATATACCGCAAAAGGTAATATAGAGGATCTAGATGAAGATCATGAACTTGTTCCTTATACAAGTTATACATTTGGTGATATAGATGTATATGTATTACGTCTTTCACATGATGCAACTAATCCTATTGGATTTATTTTTATTGGTGATGAAACACTTCTCTATATGACAGATACAGGTTATGTATCACAGAAGAATAAAGAACTTATTCACAACTTGAATTATTATATTATAGAGTCTAATCATGACATAGAGATGTTGATGGCTACACGTCGTCCTTTTTCTTTAAAGAATAGAATTATGGGCGATACAGGACATTTAAATAATGAGTATAGTGCTCATTTAATGTGTGATGTGATTGGTGAGAATACGAAAGAAATTGTATTAGCCCATTTATCACAGGATGCCAACACGAAAGAAAAGGCATTAGAAACTTATTATTCTATATTTGATGAAGAAAATATAAAATTTGATAAAGAGATGATTAAAGCAGCAAGTCAAACATCTGTTGTTTCTGGAGGAAAATATGAACATTAAGATTATTACTGTAGGTAAGTTAAAAGAGAAGTATTTAAGAGATGGTGTACAGGAGTATGTAAAAAGACTTGGTGCTTATGCCCATGTGGATTTAATTGAAGTACCTGATGAAAAGATACCTAATAACCCTTCTCTTGCAGAAGAGGCCCTTGTGAAAAGTAAAGAAGGAAGAAAGATTCTTGATCATGTGAAACAGAATGATTTTATGATTCTATTAGATGTAGCTTCACGTGAGATGGATTCAGTGGCTTTTAGTCAATATATTGAGAAGAAGATGATTGATGGTTATTCTACTATTGTATTTGTGATTGGTGGATCTTTAGGACATGGAGAGGATGTTCTGACAAGAGCTGATTTTAAATTATCTTTTTCACCAATGACTTTCCCTCATCAATTAATGCGTCTGATTCTTGTAGAACAGATTTATCGTGCATTTAAGATTATGAAGAACGAAACATATCATAAATAATGTCCATACATAGTATGGACATCTTTTTTACGTAAAAAAAGAACCTGTAGAACAGGTTCTTGCGTCTTATTTAAGACCGTATTTCTTATTGAATTTTTCAACTCTACCATCAGCACTCGCAAATCTCTGTTTACCAGTGTAGAATGGATGACAGTTTGAACAAGTATCCACACGGATTTCATCTAAAACTGAACCAGTTTCGAATTCGTTACCACATGATGTGCAGATTACTTTTACTTTTTTGTAATTTGGATGAATTCCAGCTCTCATTGTCTTATCTCCTTCCGCCTTGAAATATTTGCTACTTCAAAGTAAGTTGCTAGTGTATTGTACATCATTTTTTATTGAAATACAATAGCTTTTTTAAATTTATTTCTTAGTAATATAACCTAATTTTGTTAACATTTCAGCACTTTCAACAGCACCACCTGCAGCACCTCTTAAAGTGTTGTGAGATAAACCTACAAACTTATAATCAAAGATGTTATCTTCTCTAAGTCTACCAATAGAAACTCCCATACCACCTTCATAGTCTACATCTAATGTAACCTGTGGACGGTTTTCTTCTTCCATGTATCTGATGAAATGTTCAGGTGCATGTGGAAGCTTAAATTCCTGTGGTTGTTCCTTGAAGTTATTTAAACGATCAATTAATTCTTCTTTAGTAGGCTTCTTATTGAAACTAATAGAAACAGTTGCTGTATGACCATTTAATACTGGTACACGAATACACTGGGCACTAATAATAGGTCCTTCAGCTTTAACGATTTTACCATTTTCAATATGACCAAATACTTTTAATGGTTCCTGTTCAGACTTTTCTTCTTCCCCACTGATTAAAGGAATGATGTTTCCTACCATTTCTGGCCATTCCTTAAAAGTCTTTCCAGCACCAGAAATAGCCTGGTATGTACTTACTACAACCTTTGTTGGTTCAAATTCCTTCCATGCTGCTAAGCAAGGTGTATAAGACTGGATTGAACAGTTAGGCTTTACTGCGATAAAACCTTTCTTAGTTCCTAGTCTCTTTCTCTGATCTTCGATGACAGCATAATGTTCTGGGTTGATTTCTGGAATAACCATAGGAACATCAGGTGTCCATCTGTGTGCACTGTTGTTTGAAACAACAGGTGTTTCTGCTTTTGCATATGCTTCTTCAATTGCTTTGATTTCTTCTTTACTCATATTTACTGCTGAGAATACAAAATCAACTTCCTTCGCAATATCTTCTACATCTGCAACATCTTTTACGACAATGTTCTTGACTGCTTCAGGAATAGGTGTATCCATTTTCCATCTGCCTTTTACTGCTTCTTCATAA
Source organism: Catenibacterium faecis (assembly GCF_014306455.1). Taxonomy (NCBI): domain Bacteria; kingdom Bacillati; phylum Bacillota; class Erysipelotrichia; order Erysipelotrichales; family Coprobacillaceae; genus Catenibacterium; species Catenibacterium faecis. The sequence continues at coordinate 3,571 of NZ_JACRWG010000078.1, read as the reverse complement.
GTCTTTCCCGCACTAGACTTACTTGCTGCAAGTGTAGTCACTTCAAACCATGGATGGTTATCTAGAAGAGTATTAAATCTCTGTCCAACCATACCAGTCGCACCTAAAATACCAACTTTTAACTTGTCACTCATAGCTTCTCCTCCTATCAACATTAATCGTCAATCATATAACGAGTAATGTGTGCTCCTAATGTGATGAGCTTGTGGTCTATATTATCATAACCACGGTCAATATGGTAGACATTTGTAATTTCTGTTTTACCTTCTGCCATTAAACCAGCCACCACAAGAGCCGCACCACAGCGTAAATCTGTAGCCATTACTCTTGCACCATGTAGAGGTGTCTTGCCTTTTATATAAGCACATGCTTCACCTAATTCAATATCTGCTCCCATCTTATTAAGCTGAGCACAATGCTTAAATCTTTCTTTATAAATAGTTTCAGATACTTTAGATTGTCCATTACCCTGTGTTAATAGAGTTGTTAAAGGCTGCTGCAAGTCTGTCGCAAATCCTGGATAGATCTGTGTCTTTACTTCAACAGGCTTTAAATTTCCATCATTACCATATACAACAATGCTGTCGCCAATTTTTTCCATCTTAATGCCCATTTCCTTTAATTTAGAAATAAGCGCATCTAAATGCTGTGGAATAATACTCTGGATAACCATCTTTTCACCAATAGCTGCTGCAATAATCAAGAAAGTACCTGCCTCAATACGATCAGGAATAATTTCATGATATGCACCATGCATATGTTCTACACCATCAATAGTAATAGTATCTGTACCCACACCACGGATTCTCGCACCCATCTTAGTAAGAAGGTTGGCAACATCAATGATTTCTGGTTCCTTAGCTGCATTTTCAATAACAGTACGACCTTTAGCCTTAACTGCTGCTAACATAATATTGATAGTAGCACCTACAGAAGCGAAATCTAGATAGATTTCAGTTCCAATAAGTTCATCAGCCTTTAAATGATATGTTCCTGTTTCTTCATCATAATTAATATCAGCACCTAATGCTTCAAATCCTTTTAAATGAAGATCAATAGGACGAGGTCCTAAATAACAGCCACCAGGCATTCTAATAGTGACTTCTTTATATTTACCTAGTAATGCACCCATAAAATAATAAGACGCTCTTAATTTATCAACTGCATCGCTTACTAGTGGTATATTTTTCATATTTCTTGGGTCTACACCGATTTCACCTACGGATATATCCCTTTCAACAACGCAATTCAATTCTTCTAATAATACGGTTAACGCATCAACATCTGAAATTTCTGGCACATTATAAATTTCAACTGGTTCATCTGATAATACAATAGAAGGAATAAGCGCTACAGTTGCATTCTTCGCACCTGAAATAGTCACTGTTCCATTAAGTTTATGTCCACCTTCAATAGCAATTACTTCTTCTGACATTTCTATTCAATCCTTTCATTAAGGTTATTTAAAATTTATGTATATATATTAAAAAACTTTTAAGTTAATAGTTAATAAGTTAAAGTCAAAATATTGGTATTTATCTCGACGAATTCATTATATAGTATTTTACTGAAAATCACAAAGAAAACAGAAAGTAAATAATCCTTTTTAATAAAAGAATATTTTACTTTTAAAAAAAACATGATATACTATGACCACATGGTCCGTTGGTGAAGTGGTCAACACACTTGGTTCTCATCCAAGCATTCAGGGGTTCGAGCCCCCTACGGACTACCATTTTTTTATGCGAATAAAAAAAAGAAAGCAAAGCTTTCTTTTTAAAAATGTTTATTTGTATAAAAAAAATGGCTGGGGTAACTGGATTCGAACCAGTGAAATGGCAGATTCAGAGTCTGCTGCCTTACCGCTTGGCTATACCCCAAAAAAAATGGCTGGGGTAACTGGATTCGAACCAGTGAAATGGCAGATTCAGAGTCTGCTGCCTTACCGCTTGGCTATACCCCAACAGCAATTTATATTATACATATATTTTAGGAGATGTAAAGAGAAAAATGACAAAAATTCGTACAAGATTTGCGCCAAGCCCTACAGGCTACATGCATATCGGTAATTTAAGAACAGCTTTATACTGTTATTTGATCGCTAAACATCAGGGTGGCGACTTTATTTTAAGAATTGAAGATACTGACCAAAACCGTGAAGTTGAAGGTGCGACTCAGTTAATTTATGATATTTTAACTGAAACAGGTCTTAACTGGGATGAAGGACCAGATAAGCCAGGAGATTGTGGACCTTATATCCAGTCTGAAAGACTTCCAATCTATCATGAATATGCTAAGAAGCTTATTGAGCTAGGCGGTGCTCATTATTGTTTCTGTGATAAAGATGCTGACAATGATTATGATCCTTGTCGTATGCTTGATCAGGCTGAAATTGATGAAAAGCTTGCAGCAGGTGTTCCTTATGTTATTAGACAGACTATCCCTGATAAGGGTAAGGCTACTTTTGATGATGAAATCTATGGTCATATTGAAGTAGATTGTACTACTTTAAATGATTCTATCTTAATCAAGAGTGATGGATTCCCTACTTATAACTTTGCGAACGTTGTAGATGACCATTTAATGGGTATTACTCATGTTGTACGTGGTAATGAATATTTAGCTTCTACACCTAAATATAACCTTCTATATGATGCATATGGATGGGATAGACCTACTTACATCCACTTACCACCAGTAATGAAGGATGAACATGCTAAGTTATCTAAGAGAAATGGTGATGCCTCTTACCAGGATTTAACTAAACAGGGTTATTTAAAAGATGCCATCCTTAACTACATCGCATTACTTGGATGGTCTCCAGCTGATGAAGAAATCCTTTCATTAAATGATTTAATTGAACAGTTCAACATTGAACATATCTCTAAAGCTCCAGCTATCTTTGATATTGATAAGTTAAAATGGATGAACGGTGTTTATTTAAGAAACATGTCATTAGAAGAATTCCACAAAGTGGCTTCTCCTTACTATGACTTCATCACTATTCCTGTAAATACATTAGAAATCTCTAAAGCATTACAGCCACGTGTTGAAAGATTAGCTGACATTCCAGAATTAATGGACTTTGTCAATGAAACATTACCATTTGATGCATCTATCTATAAACATAAGAAGATGAAGACTAATCCTGAAAACTCTTTAGAAGCATTAGAATTATCTTTACCAGAACTTGAAAAGTGGGAAGATTATAATGATGACGAAGGATTAATGAATATGATGATGGATATCGCTAAGAGCCATGAATTAAAGAATGGACGTATTATGTGGCCTATCCGTGTTGCATTATCTAATAAAGCATTTACTCCTGGTGGTGCTGTAGAAATCGCTCATATTCTTGGTAAAGAAGAAACTTTAAGAAGAATTAGAGTTGCTATCGAAGATTTAAAGAAATCAGTTGCTGAATCAGCAGAATAAAAAACAAGAGGCTCGCTTGAGCCCAATGGCATCAACTTAAGGATTTAAACATCCAAAAAGTTGATGCTTTTTTTAGTTTCGTAGAATAATATGAGGTTTCATTTGTGTTTGGATTTCTACCTCAAAAAAAAGCGCA
>NZ_JACRWG010000077.1:0-7454 GCF_014306455.1 Catenibacterium faecis | reverse complement strand
TTTCAAATTAATTGTGGACTTCCAACCGTATTCAATTTTTTGGTGAGGCGGACTTGTCCAGCGTATTGAGTGGACTTCTCTACTGTAACGAGTGGTCTTCCATTAGCGGAATACTCAACAAAAAAAGAAATATGCACACTTTTATAAAGTCTACATATTTTTCATATTCTCTATTCAACTATTTATTTCAATTCTATAGGTACTTTAACTTTTGCATAACGTACTTTTTTACCGTTCTCTTGAAAATAGTAATTTGGATAAGTTGCTGTCGCAATTCCACAAGATTTAATATTACGTTTTTTCAAATAAATAGATATATCTTTAAAAATTTCAGTATTTGGATATTCCCAGTTCTCATTAATAACAACTGTATTTAAACAATGTTGTCTTGGCATAACTCTTGCATCTTTTAAAAATTCTTGAGGAAGTTGATTATAAATAATTTCGGGTATCACAAAAAACCACTCTGTTACACTTTGTGAAGAATCATATTGTTTTACATCTGTTACTTGTGCTTGACTAATGAATGGGAGATATTCAAATAATTTTGCATAATATCTTGGATCATCTTTAGTAAAACAAAATTCTGATTGAGAAATTTTCGCATAAGGTAATAAATAACATTTAGGTTCAACAGTGATCCAATAGTTCCCAATATTATAAAAATCTGTTTCTGACTCAACCTTTAAAGTTGTTAAATAATCTATAAGATTTTTAGTTTCCTTTACTTCTGATTCTAATTCACAAATTTTATTATTTAAAATATCCGTTACTTTAGAAACAGGTATACCTTCAACATACTCTACTGATTCTTTCATAGAATACCCTATCTTTCGATTATATAAACATGCTAATAATGAAATAACATCTTTATTATCTAAATCACGATAGTTGTTTTGACTTATTCTTTTTGGATAAATCACTCCTTCTTTTTCATAATAACGTATTGTATCTGTAGATATGCCTAACAATTTAGCAGCTTCACTAATTTTCATAATATGATCTCCTTAACATTAAAGTTAGTCCAATGTTTTATTGATATAAAATTATATCATACAAGATTTATTTCTTCAATTTTGTGTATTTTTAGAAGATAATGTACCTAAATTAGATAAATAAGCCATCCTTGACTATAGAGTTACTCCATAAATTATAATTTATATATAATCAAATATTTGGAGGTAGAAAAATGGAAAATCGTGTTGTATTAGTTACTGGTGGAGCAAGTGGAATTGGAAAAGGTATGGTTCGTATGTTTGCTGATAGAGGTTGCCAAGTTATTATTTTTGATGTTCAGGATGACAAAGGAGAAACTTTAGCAAAAGAATTATGTGATCAAGGAAAAAAGGTTGTTTATAAACATGTAAATTTATTTGATATTGATGAAATCAAAAATGCCTATGTATGGATAAAAGAACAATTTGGAAAATTAGATTATGCTATGAATAATGCAGGATTTGGTATTCCAGCAAAGCCACTTGATGAATGTACCAGTGAAGAAGTTAATAAAGTAATTGGAATTTGTTTAATTGCTGTTACAAATTGTATGATTGAAGAAATAAAAATAATGAAAGAAAATGGTTTTGGGCGTATTGTCAATACGACATCTGGTGCTGGATTATTAGGAATCAAAGGAAACTCAGTTTATTGTGCAGCTAAGCATGGTGTTGTGGGTGTTACAAAAGCAGCTGCTCTTGATTATGCAACATCTAATATTACTATTAATGCTATCGCACCAGGAACTATCGAAACTGAATTAGTAAATTCACTCAAAGAAATCGCTCCCGATGCTTATAAACAAGCAGAAGAATCAAATCCAAGTGGTCATTTAGGAAAGCCAGAAGATATTGCTAATGCTGCAGTATTCTTATGTGAAGATGCATCATCTTTTATAAACGGTGTTGTACTTCCTGTTGATAGTGGTTGCGTAGCTGGAAAATAATAAAACTAAATTCGCACAAAGGTATTGAATTATATTATATTCATAAATGTTTTGTTTTTCAAAACAACTAACTCTAAAAGTTAGAAAAGGTAAGGATCTCTCCCATCCTTACCTTTTCGTTTTGATGCAATTGTTCTCTAATTTGCGATCAAATTAGAGCATTACATATTTTAATATGCAAGTTCATTTCAAAGCATAGTAAACATTGTACTCATTTTCATTTTACAAAAAAACCCAAATTGAAATATCGATTTGAGTTTTTTGAATTTCTCTGAATAAACGTATAAATTAACGTTTTGTGAATGGCACAATTGAGCGTGTTGCAAACATGGTAGGTGTTTCTATATGTTTAATAAGCTGGACAACTGCTTCCATGCCTAACTGATTTGGGCTTACATCAATAGAAGTCAGTGGTGGTTCTGAGAAACGTGCAAAGATAGAATTATTAAAGCTCACAATAGAAATATCATCAGGCACTTTCTTTCCTACTTCAGTAATTAGTCTAACCATAATGACTGCATAAATATCATCACATACCACAAAGGCACTCGGACAGTCATCACTTCTTAATAATTCAAGTATTTCATTGGGGTTATAGGAATAGCTCGAAGAAAGATTCTTAATATAGTCTTCTTTTATTTCATAGCCTGCTTCGGATAAAGCTTGTATATAACCAAGACGTCGATCTATAGAATATTGTACATCTTTTTTTTCACCAATATAACCGATCTTTTGATGTCCTTTTTTTAATAAGTATTTCACTGCCTCATAGCCTGCCTGGATATTATCTGTATCTACACTGACTGATGTAATGGAATTCATTGGTGGTTTACCAATCATAATATAAGGAATCATACGTTCTCTTAGATAGTCTGTCACAGAAGATTCAATTTTCGTATTTAGGAAGATATATCCTTCACAATCCGCAATTTCCATACTTGTCTTCATTTCTCTCGTATCGGCACCAGTAATAATATGAAGACTATAACGCCCTTTATTACACATATAACTAATTCCTCTTACTATTTCTAGATAGAATGGATTTTCATAGACATCTACCATAGAACGTGGAAAGACGACACCAACATCATGTTTCTTAATATGTGATTTATCATACACATAACCGAGTTCATCCATTACTTTACGTACTTTTTCTTTCGTTTCTTCACTAATAGAATAATGATTATTAATTGTACGAGATACAGTAGATGGAGATACACCTGCTTTTTTCGCGATATCTTTAATTGTGATACTCATTTAAATCACCTCACTTTTATTATACTTATTATTGTTGCGTTGCGCTAACATTTGCATATTATATGCGTAAATACCCTATTTTGTTGCATAAAATCTATTGTGTAAGTGTTTACAATCATTAAAATAGAATTTGTAAGAAAAAGGAAGTAAGACATAACCTTATTAAAAGGAGGAAAAAGAAAATGAAGCTTATGACACTTAACACACATTCACTAAGTGAATGTGATGAAAAGAATAAGCTCCAGACAATTGCGAATTTTATTCTAAATTATGATGTTGATGTCATTTGTTTACAAGAAGTCAATCAAAGTATGACTGCAAAAAGTATTTCTACCGACAGATCTTATGTCGGTAGAGACATTATTAAAGAAGACAATTATGCACTTGGACTAAGCCAATTACTTGGTGATCAATACAATTGGAACTATATACCAGTTAAAGTAGGTTATGGCAAGTTTGATGAAGGTGTAGCCATCTTCTCTAAGTACCCAATTGTGAATAGTGAAAATACTTTATTGACGCAAACCAATGATTATACGTTCTGGAAGAAACGTAATTCTCTTGGAGTAGAAATAGTAAAAGAAAACACACATTTTTGGGTTTATACAGTCCATTTAGGATGGTGGAAGGATGATGAGGAACCTTTCATCAACCAATGGCATAAGCTCAATGTTGTGGCGAATAAAGAAGTCTCTGTTTACTTAGCAGGAGATTTCAATGCACCTGATATTATTCCAAACCAAAGTTATGAGACTATTAAAGAAGATGGATGGTTTGATACACGTGACTTAGCGGATGATGTCCAAGGTCGTTTTACTGCTCAGGGTAAAATAGACGGATGGGATGAAGCAGTAGATGGTATGCGTATTGATTATATCTGGTGTAATAAAAAAGAACATGTAAAAAGCCATCATGTTGTATTTGATGGTACACATGAAGATGTAGTTTCTGATCATTTTGGATTATTTATGGAGGATAGTTTATGAGAAAAAGTGGTGTGTTATTATCCGTATCATCTTTACCTAGTAAGTATGGTATTGGTTGTTTTGATGAAGCTGCTTATAAGTTTGTAGATGATCTTGTAGAAGCTAAACAAACATATTGGCAGATTCTTCCTTTAGGTATTACTGGTTATGGTGATTCACCTTATCAGTCATTCTCTACTTTTGCAGGTAACCCATATTTTATTTCTTTAGATGAGTTTGTGAAATGTGGTTATTTAAAGGAAGAAGATCTACCAGAGGCAGATATAAACAGTGATTATGTTGATTATTCTTATCTCTATGAAAATAGATATGCATTATTAAAGAAAGCTTATGAGAATTCACATATTACTGATAATGAAGATTTTAAAGCTTACTGTAAGGACAATGCATGGTGGCTAGAAGATTATGCATTATTTATGGCAATAAAAGCATCTTATGATAACCAAGGCTGGGAAAATTGGCCTTTAGAATTACGTTTAAGAAATGATGCGTCCCTTACCGAGAAACGCAATGAACTAAGTGATGATATTAATTACCATAAGTTCTTACAGTACTATGTATGGAAACAATGGTATGCATTAAAGGATTATGCGAATAGTAAAGGGGTAGAAATCATTGGTGATATTCCTATCTATGTTGCATATGATTCATCTGATGTATGGGGACAGCCAGAATTATTCCAGCTAGATCCTGAAGTAAAACCTACTGCAGTTGCAGGTGTACCACCTGATGGTTTCTCTGCTGATGGACAGCTTTGGGGTAATCCACTTTATGACTGGAAGAAACATAAGGAAACTGGTTATGCATGGTGGATTCAGAGAATTGCATATTGCAAGAAAGCTTACGATATTGTACGTATTGACCATTTTAGAGGTTTTGATGAATATTTCTCAATTCCTTATGGTGATACAACTGCGAGAAATGGACATTGGGAAAAAGGTCCAGGCTACGACTTATTTAAGACAGTTGAAGAGTCTTTAGGTAAGATAAATGTTATTGCAGAAGACTTAGGTTATTTGACTGATACAGTTAAACAGATGGTCGCTGATTGTGGTTATCCAGGTATGAAGCTATTTGAATTCGCATTTGATTCACGTGATTCTTCTGGTACAAGCAACTACCTACCTCACAACTATACAGAAAATTCAGTTGTTTATACTGGAACTCATGATAATGAAACAATGATCGGATGGCTTAAAAATATTTTACCTGAAGAAAGACAGATGTTGAAAGACTATCTACACTATGATGGTGATGATGACACTGTATTAGTGGATATGAGTATTGATTGTATTATGGCAAGTGTAAGTGATAAGTGCATTGTACCAATGCAGGATTACTTAAAGCTTGATAATACAGCACGTATGAATAAACCTAATACTTTAGGTAATAACTGGATGTGGCGTTTAGATAAGAATTCCTTTAATGATTCATTAAAGGAACGAATGCGTAACATTACAGAAAAAACAAACCGTATTTAAAGGAGATTTTCTCCTAATCAGGGTTCTTAATGAACTCTGATTTTTTTGTTGATTTTATTTCGTATATACTTTATTTTATTTACGAGGTGTAGAAAATGAAAAGAAATTATCCAAGTATTATTATTACTCCTGAAGGAGAAAAATGGCTCGATAAAGGGCAGATGTGGATGTATAAGAATAATCTAGGTAGTCTAGATGATTCTATTGAGAATGGGTCTTTAGTAGATATTATGACAACTAAAGGACGTTATTTAGGTACAGGTTTTCTTTCTAAAGAAAGTCATATTACAGTACGTATCTTGACTAAGGATCAAAATGAAGTGATTGATAGAGAATTCTTTAAAAAGAGAATTCAGTTTGCCTATGATTTTAGAAAGACAGTAGAAAAAGATAACTTAACTAATTGTCGACTTGTATTTGGTGAAGCTGATAGCTTACCAGGCTTAACTGCAGACCGTTATAATGAAATCATTGTGACTCAGATTACATCCTATGGTTTAGATTTAATCAAGGATATGATTTATGAATTATTATTAGAAGTATTAAAAGAAGATGGTCAGAATGTATCTGCCATCTATGAAAGAAATGATGTTAAAGTACGTGCGAAGGAAGGTTTAGAACTCTATAAAGGATTCTGGAAACCAAGCACATTACCTACTACAACAGTTATTAATGAAAATGGTTTAAAACTTAATGTAGATGTAGAAAATGGTCAGAAGACTGGTTACTTCTTAGATCAGAAATCTAATAGAGTATTACTTAGAAACATGTCTGCAGGTAAGACAGTATTAGACTGTTTTAGTCATACTGGTGGTTTCGCATTAAATGCAGCAATTGGAGGCGCAAAACATGTCACTGCTGTAGATGTTTCTCAGACAGCTTTAGACCAAGGTCTTGCGAATGCAAAGATGAACCACTTAGAAGAAAGAATGTCTTTTGTACAGGATGATGTCTTTGATTACTTAGATAAATGTCATCAGGGACAGTATGATATCATTGTCTTAGACCCACCTGCATTTACTAAATCAAGAAGAACTGTCAACCATGCTTATAATGGCTATAAGAATATTAATATGAAAGCTATGAAGCTTTTAAGACAGGGTGGATATTTAATTACATGCAGCTGTTCACGTTTTATGGAAACTGCACTCTTTGAACAGATGTTAAGAGAATCCGCAAAAGAATGTGGAGTGACTCTAAAACAGGTATCAGTGACTCAACAGAATGCGGATCATCCAATTCTTTGGACTATGGAAGAAACATCTTACTTAAAATTCTATATCTTCCAGATTATTTAGAAGTCTTCGGACTTCTTTTTTAATGCTTCATAAAATTTATTTTTATATTTGTAGCTTAGCTTAAATATCTCTAGGTTGAGATAGATATCTAATTGATTAATTTTAGTAATATAACGTGTATTTATACATGTATTCTTATTAATTTGTACAATCTGTTTAGAACCAATCTCTTTTAATACCACCTTTAAAGGTTTATAGAGATGATAGTTCTTTTCTTTTGTATATATTGTAGTGAGATGTTCATGTGTATGTATGTAGATAATATGATTAATAGGAATAGAAATATCCTGGTAATTATATTTGAAATGATAATAATCACGAGAATGAAAGAATGTGAATAATATGAAAGGAATATCTTTTTCTAGACTATCGTAAGCGCCAAATAATATAGTGGATTGAAATAGACCTCACCATATTAGATAATTAAAGTGTTTTTAGATTCTAAATTTACTATATATAGCGTTTTTAGCCACTAAATTTACTATATATA
>NZ_JACRWG010000076.1:0-8440 GCF_014306455.1 Catenibacterium faecis | reverse complement strand
TCAGATCACAAAAACAGGTGGAAGATTATGCCGTCATAAAAGGCACATTTTCCACCTGTTTATTAATTTAATTTGCGGTTTTATTAGTTTATATTATGGGTAGAGTTTGCGGTTTAACAGAGTGTTGAAGTTCTCCGCATTACGCCGTGAGGTTCATGTACAGAATGAAGATGGAACAGTCAGTGAAGAAATCAAGGAACGCACCTATGATTTAAAATGCAACACACAGGGACGCATGATACAGGTATCCGTTCCAGCGACTGTTCCGTTAAAGGACTATGACTACAACGCCGAAGTGGAACTTATCAATCCTGTTGCAGATACGGTAGCCAATGCGAATTACCGTGGTGCAGATGTGGACTGGTATGTAAAGGCAGACGATATTGTTTTGAAGAACAAAGGCACTCATGCCGGAAATCCACAGAACAATGCTCCACAGCAACCGCCGAAGAAATAAGAGGTGTTAGCGTATGACGTGGAAAAAGAAAGGTAACAGGATTCGTGCCAGTGACAAATCACTGGTCTATCACTTCTGTATCGACTGGCTGTTGCTTTTGTTCGTTGCGGTGTTCCTGCTACTGAACCTGCGACAGCTTCTTGTTACCGACTGGAAAGATTTTAACCTGCTCCATGCCGGAATTACTTGGACTGTCTACAATTCTATTACGGTTCTGATAGCGACTGGTGTGTGTGCATTGGTCGCTTTTCTCTACTACCGTTACGGATATGACCGTATCAAGCGGTTGTTGCACAGACAAAAGCTGGCTCGTATGGTGCTGGAAAATAAATGGTATGAAGCAGAAATCACCAAAGACAGCGTTTTTTTCACTGACCTGCAAAGCAGATCCAGAGAAAAAATCGTGTGGTTTCCGAAAATCTACTACCAGATGGACAACGGCTTGCTCCATATCCTGTGTGAAATCACAATGGGAAAATATCAAGAACAGCTCCTGTCCTTAGAGGATAAACTGAAATCAGGGCTGTACTGTGAGCTGACCGACAAGACACTGCATGACGGATACATCGAATACACCCTGCTCTATGATATGATAGCGAATCGTATTTCGATTGATGAAGTGATTGCCGAAAACGGCGGTCTGCGGTTAATGAAAAATCTGGTGTGGGAATATGATTCACTTCCCCATGCCCTTATCTGTGGTGGTACAGGTGGTGGAAAGACCTATTTTCTGCTGACCATCATTGAAGCCCTGCTTAAAACCAATGCGGATTTATATATTCTTGACCCGAAGAACGCTGACCTTGCGGACTTGGGAACGGTCATGGGAAACGTCTACCACACGAAAGACGATATGATTGACTGCGTCAATACCTTTTATGAGGGCATGGTCACACGCTCGGAAGAAATGAAACTGAACCCGAACTACCGTACAGGAGAAAACTATGCCTATCTGGGACTTTCTCCACAATTCCTTATCTTTGATGAATATGTGGCTTTCCTAGAAATGCTCACAACAAAAGAAAGTACCGCCCTGTTAAGCCAGCTAAAGAAAATCGTCATGCTTGGCAGACAGGCTGGCTATTTTCTGATTGTGGCTTGCCAGCGTCCAGACGCAAAGTATTTCGGGGACGGTATCAGAGATAACTTTAACTTCCGTGTGGGGCTTGGTCGCATGAGTGAACTTGGTTACGGTATGCTCTTTGGAAGTGATGTGAAAAAACAATTTTTCCAGAAGCGAATTAAAGGGCGTGGATACTGTGATGTGGGAACAAGCGTCATATCTGAATTTTACACTCCCCTTGTACCCAAAGGCTATGATTTCTTAGGTACGATTGGGAAACTTGCACACATAAGGCAGGACGGACAGGTGGCGTGCGAAGCGAAAGCCACAGGTACGGACTAGCCTTGCTGGTGTGGCGGTAGCCACGCCAGCATATATCAAGCCCCTCGGTATCTAACAGAGGGGCACAAATCACAAGGAAACATACACAAAAGTTACCGATTCTTGGCTGAAATCAAGCGTTTGGTAGCTTTTTTTATTGCTGTGACATCGGATAAAAAATGTCACAGTTTTTTTGTAAAGGGGGTATCGCACTGAATGATACAGAGTGGATACAGGATTTTGCAGACAAGCGTTTGCAGTACGGTGTATCCCAGACGAAACTTGCGGTCATGGCTGGAATCAGCCGTGAACATTTAAGCCGTATCGAATCCGGCAAGGTGGCGGTCACAGAAGAAATGAAAGTGAAACTTTTGGAAGCTCTGGAAAAATTCAATCCAGAAGCACCGCTTACCATGCTGTTTGACTATGTGAGGATACGGTTTCCGACACTGGATATTGGACACATCATTAAGGACATCTTACTGCTCAATATCCAGTACATGATACATGAGGACTTCGGGCATTACAGCTACACAGAACACTACTACATCGGAGATATTTTCGTATATACTTCCCCAGATGAAGAAAAAGGTGTCCTGCTGGAACTGAAAGGAAAAGGCTGTCGCCAGTTTGAAAGTTATCTGCTGGCACAGGAACGGAGCTGGTATGACTTCCTTATGGACGCTCTGGTGGACGGCGGTGTGATGAAACGCCTTGACCTTGCCATCAATGACCATACGGGAATGTTGGATATTCCAGAACTGACCGAAAAATGCCGGAATGAGGAATGTGTATCGGTGTTCCGTTCCTTTAAGTCTTATGCTTCCGGCGAACTGGTCAAGCATGAGGAACAGGACAAGGCTGGTATGGGCTACACGCTTTATATCGGCTCATTGAAAAGTGAGGTGTACTTCTGTGTCTATGAAAAAAGCTATGAGCAGTACATCAAACTGGGGATACCCATTGAGGAAGCACCGATAAAAAACAGATTTGAAATACGGTTGAAAAATGAACGTGCTTATTATGCTGTCCGTGACCTGCTGACCTACTATGACGCTGAACGGACGGCATTTTCTATTATCAACCGTTATGTACGCTTCGTGGATAAGGAAGCAGACAAGAAACGGAGCGACTGGAAATTATCTGTCCGATGGGCGTGGTTCATCGGGGAAAACAGAGAGCCGTTAAAGCTCACGACCAAACCCGAACCCTACACACTGGACAGAACCCTACGCTGGATTCAACGGCAGGTTGACCCGACACTCAAAATGCTGGAAGCAATCACAGCGAAAACAGGGATTGATTATCTGAAAGAAATCCGTAAATCCACGAAACTGACGGAAAAGCACTACAAGATAATCGAACAGCAGACCACAGCTACCGAAGATGTGATTTTGGAAAAGGAGAATTGAAAAATGCAACGATTATTATTTGATTTCCTGTTCTTCTCTTTAGGGGGAACAGTTGGCGTGATTGCCATGTGTATTTTACAGGCTGGCAGACAGTCTGACAGAAAAATGATGGAACTGAAAGGAGAAAAGAAAGCATGAATTTTGGACAGAACCTTTATAACTGGTTTTTAAGCAATGCACAGAGCCTTGTGCTGATGGCGATTGTGGTTATCGGTATCTACTTGGGATTCAAACGTGAGTTTTCCAAACTCATCGGATTCTTGGTAGTTGCCTTAGTAGCAGTTGGTCTTGTATTCAATGCGTCCGGCGTAAAAGACGTATTGTTACAGCTATTCAATAAGATTATTGGAGCGTAAGCCTATGGAAGAATGTAGCGTATTGATAGAAAGTACCTTGCCAGCAGAGGATAAAACCTCTCGCTGGTTCAATCTCCCCATTGATTATGAGCTGTTCCATGACCTGCTCGGTGTGGAAGCTGACAGTGGCGATTATCAGATTATAGATATGAAACTCCCTTTTGCTGGCGATATTGTAAGAACAACCAGCGTCAGACGATTGAATAAGCTGTACTTTGCTTACATGGAGTTACCGCCAGAAGTTCAACAGGCATACAATGACTTGATTTCCTATTGTGGCGGTGTTGAGGATTTATTACAGAAATCAGAAGAATTTCGGTTTTATCCAGAGTGTCACAACATCATGGACGTTGCCCGTTACCGACTGGAACATAACATTGAATTTTCTGCCCTCTCCGAAAAAGGGAAAAAATACTTTAATCTGGAAGCCTATGCACAGGAGCTGGAAGAAACAGGACGTTATGTTGTCAGTGAAAACGGTATGTTCAAGCTCTGATAGACACCGAAAGGAAGTGAACCACTTATGATTGATGATATGCAAGTCTATATAGCCAATCTTGGCAAGTACAATGAGGGAGAACTGGTCGGGGACTGGTTCTCTTTTCCGTTAGACGAAGAAGTGATTGCAGAACGTATCGGCTTAAATGCAGAGTACGAAGAATACGCAATCCATGATACGGACAACTTCCCGATGGAGATTAGCGAATACATTTCCATCGAAGAACTGAACCGTATCTATGAGCAGTTGGAAGAATTACCGGATTACCTGCTGGACGACTTGGACAGTTTTATATCCTGCTATGGGAGTCTGGAAGAACTGGTGGAACATAAGGACGACATCATTCTGTATTCCGGCTGTGAAACGATGACCGATTTAGCCTACTATCTGATTGATGAAGAACAGGTACTCGGAGAAATCCCGTCCTCTTTACAGAACTATATCGACTATGAAGCCTACGGGCGTGACCTCGATATAGAGGGGACATTTATTGCAACAAACGCTGGTATCTGTGAGGTACTGCGTTAAGGGCTGGCAGATCAGCACCGCCACTGGTGCTACTGTCAGCTTTTCTCTTGGGGCAGTCTGGAAAATCCGGCTGTCCCTGTTGTTAGGAAAATAAAGAAAGGAGCATTTACAAGTGAAGAAAATCCGAAGTTATACAAGTATCTGGAATGTGGAAAAGGTACTGTATGCCATCAATGATGTAAACCTGCCATTCCCTGTGACCTTTACCCAGATTACATGGTTCGTGCTGACGGAATTTATCATCATTCTGTTTGCAGATGTACCGCCACTTTCCATGATTGAGGGTGCGTTTTTGAAATATTTCGGGATTCCCGTTGCCCTTACATGGTTTATGTCACAGAAAACCTTTGACGGGAAAAAGCCATACAGTTACATCAAGACGATGGTTCTGTATGTCCTGCGTCCCAAAGTGACTTATGCCGGAAAAGCCGTGAACCTGCATAAGCAGAAATTTGAGGAAACTATCACGGCAGTAAGGAGTGTGACCTATGTTCCCGATTAAATATATCGACAACAACCTTGTCTGGAATAAGGACAATGAGGTGTTCGCCTACTATGAGCTGATACCGTACAATTATTCATTCTTATCCCCAGAACAGAAATACCTTGTGCATGACAGCTTCCGTCAGCTTATCGCACAGTCCCGTGAGGGAAAGATTCATGCGTTACAGATTGCAACCGAAAGCTCAATCCGAAGTATACAGGAACAGTCAAAGAAGCTGGTAACGGGAAAATTAAAGGAAGTCGCCTATCAGAAAATAGATGACCAGACCGAAGCCCTTGTATCCATGATAGGCGACAATCAAGTTGATTACCGTTTCTTTCTGGGATTCAAGCTCATGGTCACAGAGGACGAAGTCAATCTGAAGAACATCAAAAAATCGGTATTTCTGACATTCCGTGAGTTTTTGAATGAGGTAAGGCATACGCTGATGAACGACTTTGTTTCTATGAGCAATGATGAAATCAACCGTTATGCGAAGATGGAAAAACTGCTGGAAAACAAAATCTCCCGTAGATTCAAAATCCGCCGACTGGAAGCCAAAGATTTTGCGTATCTGATGGAACACCTCTACGGCAGGGACGGGATAGCCTATGAAGATTATGTGTATCCTCTGCCAAAAAGAAAATTAAAAAGAGAAACACTGATTAAGTATTATGACCTTATCCGTCCTACCCGTTGCGTGGTGGAAGAAAGCCAGCGATATTTGCGTCTGGAACATGAGGACAGTGAAAGCTATGTGTCCTACTTTACGGTCAATGCGATTGTCGGAGAACTGGACTTCCCATCATCGGAAATCTTTTATTTCCAGCAACAGCAGTTCACATTCCCTGTGGATACGTCCATGAATGTTGAGATTGTCGGAAATAAAAAAGCCTTAACCACTGTCCGTAATAAGAAAAAGGAATTAAAGGACTTGGACAATCACGCCTATCAAGCCGGAAATGAAACAAGTTCAAATGTGGTGGAAGCCTTAGACAGTGTCGATGAACTGGAAACAGATTTAGACCAGAGCAAGGAAAGTATGTACAAGTTAAGTTACGTCATACGGGTATCTGCACCCGATCTTGACGAACTGAAACGCCGTTGTGATGAAGTCAAGGACTTTTACGATGATTTGAATGTGAAGCTGGTTCGCCCTGCCGGAGATATGATGGGACTGCATGGAGAGTTTCTTCCAGCCAGCAAACGTTATATCAATGATTATATCCAGTATGTGAAATCCGACTTTTTAGCCGGACTTGGTTTCGGTGCTACCCAGATGTTGGGAGAAAATACAGGAATCTATATCGGATATTCCGTGGATACAGGAAGAAATGTCTACCTGCAACCGTCCCTTGCCAGTCAAGGGGTAAAAGGTACGGTCACAAATGCGTTGGCTTCTGCCTTTGTGGGTTCGCTTGGTGGTGGAAAATCATTCTGTAATAATCTGCTGGTGTATTATTCCGTTCTGTTCGGTGGACAGGCAGTTATCCTAGACCCGAAAAGTGAGCGTGGAAACTGGAAAGAAACACTGCCGGAGATTGCAGAGGAAATCAACATTGTAAACATTACCAGTGATTCCAGCAATCAAGGGCTGTTAGACCCGTATGTGATTATGAAAGATGTCAAGGACGCTGAAAGTCTTGCCATCGACATTCTGGCATTCCTTACAGGAATTTCTTCAAGGGACGGCGAAAAGTTCCCTGTCCTTAGAAAAGCTGTCCGCACGGTATCCCAGAATCAGAACCACGGGCTGTTACAGGTCATTGAGGAACTGCGAAAAGAGGATACCGCCGTATCCCGTAACATTGCAGACCATATCGAAAGTTTTACGGACTATGATTTTGCACAGCTTTTGTTCTCGGACGGTTCAGTGGAAAATGCAATCAGTCTGGATAACCAGCTCAACATCATACAGGTTGCAGATTTGGTTCTGCCGGATAAGGATACTACCTTTGAGGAATACACGACTATTGAACCGTTGTCGGTATCCATCTTAATTGTTATCAGTACCTTTGCCCTTGATTTTATTCACAGTGACCGAAGCATTTTTAAAATCGTGGACTTAGACGAAGCATGGGCGTTCTTAAATGTGGCACAGGGAGAAACACTCTCAAATAAGCTGGTGCGTGCTGGCAGAGCCATGAACGCCGGAGTTTATTTCGTGACACAATCCTCTGGGGATGTATCGAAAGAAAGTCTGAAAAATAACATTGGCTTAAAGTTTGCGTTCCGCTCCACAGATACCAATGAAATCAAGCAGACCTTAGAGTTTTTCGGGCTGGACAGTGAGGACGAAAATAACCAGAAACGGTTGAGGGATTTGGAGAACGGACAATGCTTAATGCAGGATTTATACGGGCGTGTCGGTGTGGTACAGATACACCCTGTCTTTGTAGAACTGCTCCATGCCTTTGATACCAGACCGCCGATAAAAAGTGAGGTGGATTTGGAATGATGAAATCTATCACAAGAGAAAAGGTATTCCATGTACTGAAACTGGTACTGCTTGCCGTGACCGTTACGCTGGTACTGCTGTCCCTGCTTGGGACGGTAGCTCATGCGTCTGGACTGGTCGATGATACGGTCAATGCAGACAACCTGTATTCAAAGTATCCGCTTTCCAACTATCAGCTTGATTTCTATGTGGACAATAGCTGGTCTTGGCTACCGTGGAACTGGCTGGACGGCATTGGAAAATCGGTGCAGTACGGGCTTTACTGTATCACAAATTTTGTCTGGACAATCAGCCTGTATCTTAGCAATGCCACAGGATATGTGGTGCAACAGGCGTATAAGCTGGACTTCATCAATGACATGGCAGACAGTATCGGGAAAAGTATCCAGACACTTGCCTGAGTGACCGAACATGGATTTTCCAGCAGTGGATTCTATGTGGGATTCCTGCTCATTATCATTCTGATTGTAGGTGTTTACACCGCCTATACAGGGCTTCTCAAACGGGAAACAAGCAAAGCACTTCACGCTGTTATCAACTTTGTGGTGGTGTTCATTGTGTCTGCGTCCTTTATTGCTTATGCTCCCAATTATATCCAGAAAATCAATGATTTCAGTTCGGACATCAGCACCGCTTCTCTGGACTTGGGGACAAAAATCATGCTCCCCTATTCAGAAAGCAAAGGCAAGGACAGCGTAGACCTTATCCGTGACAGCCTGTTTGCGATACAGGTAGAAAAACCGTGGTACTACGTCAAGAAAAAGTACCAGTCAAACTGAGATTTCTTTACTAATTCAATTAATCTTTACATAACTTTTTTCATATTGATTTGGACTTTGATAATTACAGTGGCTATGTATTC
>NZ_JACRWG010000075.1:0-9079 GCF_014306455.1 Catenibacterium faecis | reverse complement strand
TTCTGACATGTTTAACACCTCTATTTTCATGTTTCAGACTAGTATTCTTTCGAATGTTTTTCAATTCTTTTTTTAGATATTTTCTCTATTTGACTGGCACTAAATTTATACTAGCCCCACCGTGGCTGTTGTTGCAGTTTGGGAACAGCGATACCGAAGAAATCGGGACTGACCGTGTGGAAGCTCTGGTATCTGCCAGCCCGTCAGACGAAGAGGGGGAAACAAGGGAAAATGTCGTCAAAACAGAGATTGAGGATAACGACAATGACAACCTTACCATTCCGCAGGTCGTCAACCGTCTTGGCATGGTGTTCTTCCTGCTCATTTTCAATCTCGGTATCACAATCTTTATCTTTCTGCTTACCGGCATGATGTTATTTTCCCAGATACTTTTTATCATATATGCCATGTTTTTGCCTGTCAGCTTTTTACTGTCCATGATACCGACCTATGAGAACATGGCGAAACAGGCAGTTGTCCGTGTATTCAACGCCATTATGACAAGAGCTGGAATCACGCTGATTGTGACCGTGGCATTTTCGATTTCCAGTATGTTCTACAACATTTCCACAGATTATCCGTTCTTCATGGTGGCGTTTTTGCAGATAATCTGTTTTGCCGGAATCTACATGAAGCTCGGAGAACTAATGAGTATGTTCAGCCTTAATGCCAATGACAGCCAGCAGATAGGTCGCCGGATTTTCCGTAGACCGATGGTGTTCATGCGACACAGGGCAAGACGTATGGAACGCCGAATTGCAAGAGCTGTCGGTGCTGGAAGTGTTGCAGGTGCGGTGGCAGGTGCAAGTATTGCCAGAGCCGGAAAGCCAGCAACGAACCAACCGCCAAAGAAACGGGAAAATACCTCTGCCAGCATGGGAAGCCGTGTTGGTTCTGCTGTGGGTGCTGTGATGGATACGAAAAATAAAGTCCGTGACAGTGCTTCTTCTCTGAAAGAAAATGTGAAAGACCTGCCGACACAGGCTAGTTATGCCGTCCATTCTGCCAAACAGAAAGCAAAGGATAATGTATCGGACTTTAAGCGTGGCGTTGTGGAAGAACGGGAAAACCGACAGGAACAGCGTACACAGAAACGCAACCTGCACAGGGAAAATATCTCACAGAAAAAGCAGGAATTACAGAAAGCACAGGAAGCAAGGCAGACAGTTCATGCGAATGGATCAGCGACAGCCGGAGCTACCAGAAGCCATGAACGCCCTGTTGCCACACCTGTTCCAAAAACAGCACAGACCGATACGGTCATAAAGCCGGATATGAAGCGTCCTGCTACTTCTCCTGTGATAAAAAATGTAGAAGTCAAGGCTGGAAAAGAAACTGTCCGAACCAATATCAGACAGGAACAACAGGTCAAAGGTGTTACCAGAACGAACCAGCCAAATGTAGTGGAATCCAGAAGTAATCAAAAGAAAACAACCATACAGAAACAGGTCAACCAAAAACAAAATCGTAAGACTGTTACGAAGCAACCAGAGAAAGGACGGAAGAAATGAGATTAAAGCGTATCCTTATCATAGGTACGATATTTCCAGTCCTTTTCTCCATCGTCCTCTTTTTCGGGATATTGATTTCCGGCGAAGATGACGACAGTTCAAACAGCTATTCGCCTGTCTATTCTGGCATGAACCTGTCAGCTGATGTCCTCAAACATCAGCCGATGGTAGAAAAATACGCCAGAGAAAACGGTATCTCGGAGTATGTGAACGTCCTGCTTGCCATCATACAGGTGGAAAGTGGCGGTACGGCTACTGATGTCATGCAGTCCAGTGAAAGTCTGGGACTACCGCCAAACTCATTAAGTACAGAAGAATCCATAAAGCAGGGGTGTAAATATTTTGCGTCCCTGCTTTCTTCCTGTAAAGCCAAAGGCATGAATGACATTAACGTGGTCATTCAGTCTTATAACTATGGTGGTGGCTATGCAGACTATGTGGCGAAGAACGGAAAAAAGCACAGCTTCAATCTTGCGGAGAATTTCGCAAAGAATAAATCTGGCGGTACAAAAGTGACCTATACGAACCCGATAGCGGTCAGTAAAAATGGTGGCTGGCGTTATAACTACGGGAACATGTTCTATGTGGAGCTGGTCAACCAATATCTGAACATAAAACAGTTCAGTAATGAAACGGTACAGGCGGTTATGAATGAAGCGTTGAAATATCAAGGCTGGAAGTATGTCTACGGTGGCAGTAACCCGAACACCTCTTTTGACTGTTCTGGTCTTACCCAGTGGTGCTACGGAAAAGCCGGAATCAGTCTGCCACGAACCGCACAGGCACAGTATGACGCAACCCAGCATATCCCATTGTCACAGGCACAGGCTGGCGATTTGGTCTTTTTTCATTCCACCTACAATACCAGTGACTATGTTACCCATGTAGGAATCTATGTAGGGAACAATCAGATGTATCATGCCGGAAATCCAATCGGCTATACCGATTTGACCTCTGCCTACTGGCAACAGCACATCATTTGTGCCGGAAGAATCAAACAATAGAAAGGACTTGAAATATGTTTAAGAAAAAAGAAAAAACAGAGAAAGCACCTAAGAATAAGAAGGTGCGTACCATGAAAGTCGGTACACATAAGAAATCTGTTCTGCTTTTGTGGGCGGTGCTTCTGGCAAGCACCAGCTTTGGTGTGTATAAGAACTTTACCGCCATTGACACCCACACGGTACATGAAAAAGAAATCATTCAGTTAAGATTGAACGATACCAACGGTATTGAGAATTTCGTCAAGAACTTTGCGAAAGCCTACTACTCATGGGATACCAGCAAGGAAGCCATTGAAGCAAGGACAACAGAAATCAGTAAATACCTTACCAAAGAATTACAGGACTTGAACGCTGATACCATCAGAACGGACATACCAACCAGTGCGACCGTTACAAATGTGCTGGTCTGGAATATAGAACAGTCTGGAACGGACGATTTTACCGTTGCCTACGAAGTAGATCAGCAGGTAAAAGAGGGAGAACAGACACAGGCAGTCACAGAAAACTACACCGTGACCGTTCATGTGGATAAGGACGGTGCAATGGTCATTACCCAGAATCCAACCCTTGCTCCGGCGGTACAGAAATCAAAGTATGAACCGAAAGTACAGGAAGCAGATGTCAGTGTCAGTTCCGATACCGTCAAGGACGCTACCGCTTTCTTGGAAACATTCTTTAAGCTGTATCCGACAGCTACGGAAAAAGAACTTGCCTATTATGTAAAAGATGGTGTGCTTGCTCCTGTATCCGGCGATTATGTATTTTCGGAGCTGGTAAATCCTGTTTTTACCAAAGATGGCGATAATCTTAAGGTCAGTGTGTCTGTGAAGTATCTGGATAACAAGTCGAAAATGACACAAATCTCACAGTATGAGCTGGTGCTTCATAAGGACGATAACTGGAAGATTGTAGAATAAGTTTGTAAAAAATGCTAAAAAAAGGCTTGCGTCATACTCTATATAGTATGCTCCGCAAGCCTTTTTTCCATATATTCTATTTTGTTGTAGCTTTAAAAAGTCGTTCTGTACCGCTAATTTCAGCTAAGACAATATCCGTCATACGTTGTAGATTGGCAACATGATATGGATTAACTTGTTTTTCCCATTCTTCTGTATGTTGTTTTTGAATACCAGCAAGATATTCTTGTAAAACGGTCATACGCTGTTCTAACAGCGTCTTTTGTTCTTTTTCTGGTAAACAATCAAGGAAAAATGCTGTGATAGAAAAAATATTCGTATCATAATCGAACTTCAAAAAAGAAGTTCGCAAAGTCTCCAAAAATACTGCTTTTCCTTGTTCCGTGATTGAATAAACAGTTTTATCGGGCATAT
This sequence comes from Catenibacterium faecis, assembly GCF_014306455.1. Taxonomy (NCBI): domain Bacteria; kingdom Bacillati; phylum Bacillota; class Erysipelotrichia; order Erysipelotrichales; family Coprobacillaceae; genus Catenibacterium; species Catenibacterium faecis. The sequence goes on along the minus strand of NZ_JACRWG010000075.1, from coordinate 5,233 downwards.
TACCGTCCTTCTGTATTTCACCAACGAGATATTGCTTTTTCTCTAGAGTTTTAATTGTGGCATATACAGTAGACGTTCCAATATTGAACCAATACTTGATATTCATGTAGTCTAAAGTTTTAACAATTTCATAGGCATTAAGTGGTTGATGAGTAATAAGCCCTAAAAGCATAGTAGCTGATTTTGATAACATATATTTCACACTCCTTGACAAATACAATGATTTAATGTACTCTATATATAGAGTAGTATTATATTATATTACTCTAGCTTAATTATAACACGAATATCTGGAAAATGAAAGAGAAAGGAGATGTGCTTATGCCACAATTAAATAAAGGCGGAAAATTCGTATTTGGACTATCTTTGATACATGATGATTTAACCGTTCAATTTCCAACGCAAGCACTTGAAGAATATCAAGTGCTAAATGATGATAAAATCATTATCTTTACAGGAAGTAAGGTTACGGGTGGGTTTTGCGTAACGACATATCCTCTATTATCTAAGTCAAAATTAAGTCATATTTTACATGAGTGTCCACAGTTAGAAAAACAGTCTATTCCACGAGGAACATTGGTTACATATAAAGGACGGAAATATGCGTGGCTTCCTCTAAAGGAAAATGGTAGTATTCAGTTTACATCACAGCTATTAAAACAGTTAAATCTTGATATAGGAAATGAATTGTTGTGTATTAGAAGTAGCGATATTGCATTTACAATGGGGGCGAAAGGTCCACTTCTTGAAAAAGCTCATAACTATAATGGAAATATTGAACGATATTAGCGGGAAGGGATTTACTTATGACAGATTATAAAAGTTATACAGTATCGAAAAATAAATCCAGTTATTTAGTGATGGCTAGAAAATAAGATTACATGGGGGTATTACATGATAGGACTAAAAAAAGGAGATATGAAAAAAATCTTAAAGGCTGGTGCAAAGGCAAGCGGTGTCTCTGTATCGGAATTAAGGGAAAATATATAGGTTACTATTGATGAAGCCATGAACAGTACAGACCCAGAGGTACAGGCGAATTTCAAAAAGCTGTTTGGAAATAAGCGTCCCACGCCAGAGGAATATATCTATAAAATTACAAAGGAAATAAAACTTTAATTGAATAAAGTGGAATGTGGGTATTTTACATACTGTTAAGGGTATTTGAACTTAAAGTGGTTGCGACTGTTTTGGAGAAATATTAAACTTCTATTAAAGTACATGGAGGAAAGCATATTGAAACTGCAACTATTGGAAAAAAAAGATTTGGCTGAACCGGAAATAGATATACGATATTCAAGTATGACCCAACCTTTAAATCGGATTGTTCAATATATCCGTCAACAAGAATATCTTATACAAGGAATTTTTGAAAAAAAGCTGTATCAGATACCATTAAATGAAGTCTTGTATTTTGAAACTGTTGATAAAAAAACATTTATGTACACTCAACAAAAAATATTTGAATGTAAAAAGACACTTTCTGCTATTGAACAAGATTTAATAAGGTCAAATGTTGTAAGGATAAGCAAAACAGCCTTATTGAATATTTCTTGTCTGGTCTGTGTTAAACCTTACCCTAACCACAGATTATTGGCAGAACTTAACAATGAAGAAAATCTAATTGTTTCAAGAAAATATATTCCTATTCTAAGAGATAAGATAAGGAGTGGCTATTATGAATAAATTTTTAAGGACATATCTTCCTGCATTTTCTATGGCATTTACATTTATTATTTTGTATGCAACGATAAGCAATATTATAGCAGGATATTCTAAAGACAGATTTTGTTTCTTTATTTTGCAGGTGTTTGTTTATCTTATGGTGTCAGTGATTGTCGATTGGCTTCTATCATTTATAGATTTTAGCAAATATATATATCACTTTATTGCTGAAATGATTATATTATATCCAATAACCATTGGTGTGGCATTTATAGGTAAATGGTTTGCGTTTAGTGCAATTAACATTACATGGTATTCATGTGTCTATATTTTAATTATGATAGCTATTCATTGCTATTTTTATCATATTTCCAAAAGACAAGCTGATGAAATAAACAAATTTTTAAAATTAAGGAATAAGAGGTAATAGTAATGGGCGATATGACAAAATTTAATAGTGCTATTGAATATTATATATTTAATGTGTTGCTAATGTGTTTACTTATTTCCGAAATATTTATTTTCTTTTATACACGTTCAAAGCAAAATAGAACTGAAAAAATTGACACTAGAGATTTAGGAACGAAATGGTTGTTATATTTAAATTTTGTATTTTGTTTGATAATTAGTTTTCTATGTATCAGTCAAAAAGCTCCATTTTGCATAAGAGAATTGACGTTGCCTGCTTACTTTGCAAAAATTGGTATGTTAATTATAGCAGTCGGGATTTGTATTCGTATAAAAGCTGTTTTAACTTTAAAAAAGGCATTTACATTAAATGTTCAGATTAGTAAAGAACAACAGCTAATAACAAATGGTATGTATAAATTTGTACGCCACCCTGCCTACACTGGAAGTATTCTGTCATTATTGGGCGTGAGTATTGCGTTAAAGAATATCCCTGCTATATTGATAGTTGCTATTTGTAGCTTTGTTTGCTATCAAATAAGAATAAATGTTGAAGAAGCAGTTTTACAAAAATATTTTAAAGAATATAACTTATATAAAGAAAAAACATATAAACTTTTTCCGTATATATATTAAAATTGCTGATGTCTTGGAGATAACTTTAGTAATGGTATTGACTAGTTATTTTTTATGAAAAAATAAAATTTGTAGAATAAATTTGTAAGATTAAGCGAATATGAGAGGAGCTTTTATGAGTAATCAATCATGGGTGTTTTGCCCTATTTGTAACAATAAGACACGAACCAAAATACGGAACGATACAGAATTGATAAATTTTCCGTTATTCTGTCCGAAGTGCAAACAAGAAACTATAATCAATATGAAACGTGGAAATATAATTATCAGAGAGCCAGACGCTAAGACGCAGAGCCGATAATTTGTAAGTTATTGTAACTTATAGATTGTCGGCTCATTTTTTAATTCCATGATTCTGTGTTTAGTTATGATATAGCATGAATTAAGAAATATACAAATCGAAAATCAACAAATTTTTCAAACAGTCTCATTGCATAGGAATGACAAACAGATTATTCTTAAAGCAGGAGGTGGCAGAAATGGCAAACGAAGATAAAAAAGATTTTAATGCTATGTTGCACGATAACAAGGATATGCCAAAATTTCAAATCATTACAGACCAGAAAAGCATTGAAAAATATGGTGGAAGTAAAATGTATTTTGCTCCGCCAATTGACTATGACAGAGTAATGAAAAAAGTCCCTTATGGTAAAGTGATTACTGTTGGGACAATACGAGAATACTTTGCGGAGTTGAGTGGTGCAGATTTTACAGAACCGATTACAGCAGGAATTTTTGTTTCTATTGTGGCATGGGCTAGTTATCAGCGTTCCGAAGATGAAACGCCTTATTGGAGAACATTAAAAGCGAACGGAGAACTGAATGCTAAATATCCAAATGGCATTGAGGCACAAAAAGAAAAATTAGAATCAGAGGGACACACTATTATTCAAAAAGGGCGAAAAAATATACGGTACTATGTAAAGGACTATGAAACTTTTCTCTTTGATTTGAAATAGGTAAGTTTTTCCTTTCATGTTCATAGGTGTTAAAGTACCTGTATAGAAAAACAGAGAAAATAAGAAGCAAATTACTTCTTATTCTCTCTGCTGTTCAAGATACCGTCAATCGTACCTTGAATAATTTTTAATTCGTTATCACTCAATAAATCAAGTGACGAATCTATCTGACGGCGGGTTGTGCTTTTTTCAATATTTTTTGCTGGATAGAAATACTCGTCAACAGATATATTGAACATGGTAACTAAATCATGGAACAACTGAAAGCTAGGGTGTTTCCCGATATTTTCAATATCTGCGATATGACGTTCTCCGTAAAAGACTTTATCGCCTAAATCATTTCTGGAAAGCCCTGCTTTCTCTCTGGCTTCTCTGATTGCCAGTCCTAAAGGACGAAAATCAAAGCTGTGTGTATCTTTCTTTTTTCTCATTTTTAATCACCTAGCATGAGTTTATACTTCATGTCATGTGATTAGAATGTGTTAAAAACTCATATTATATGCATTGTAAATTCAAACAAAAATATTACCTCGTTCGGTAAATAAAAAAAACCGTTCTGTGGGTAATCTGTTTTATAATGTCCAAAAATATTAGGACGGTTTTGGTATAACCAGAGCTGTCCTTTTTCTATTTTCACAGGCTTGCTCGGGTCAAGGAGCAATTTGTGATTCTAAGTAAAACAGGCAATCTATACCGACAACCGAATTTATTCCGTCTTTTTCTTAGTACATCATCAGTCCTTGAACATGAATTAAAAACTCATATATCAGATGTTTTAAAAACAGTCTATTTGTTATTGGTGCAAATAGGCTGTTTTCATATTTACAAAAATTTTTTTCAATCCTGCAACAAATCACACCTTGCCGTACAGATATGGTGCGGAAAGAGGGATACATACTTTTTACTTCATAGCGAAAGGGGGTGTGATTTTGAAACCATCAGACTTCCAAAAGACAATACAGTGTCAATTTGACTGTAAGCTCAAAAAGGTTGTGAAAGGCATTGTCCGTAATTACCGCAAGGAATTAGCCAGACGACAGGCAAAAGAAGTATCCTTTTGTGAGCTTCCAGAGATTGTTGTTGAGAAATTGATTGTATGGGACGATTACGAAAGTGAATATACAACATTCGATGTGTGCGGTACAGAAATCCGTGTACTTGACGAAGAACTTGCAGAAGCACTGAAACAGTTGCCGGAGCAGAGCCGGAACATTGTATTGATGTTTTTCTTCTTGGATATGAGCGATTCGGAGATAGGCGAAAAGCTGAACATCAACCGAAGTACATCATACAGGCACAGAAGAAATTCACTTGAAGAAATCAGAAAGCAGTTAAAGGAGAAGAAAACAAATGAAGAATAAGCAACACACACTTCCATCATTTTTTCTCATATCATCAGCCGTGGACGGTAACGAAAACGCCATAGAAAAGCTGTTGCTGTTCTATTGCTAAGGATAAAATAAAAATGTAGGTAAAAGACAACATAAGAATGTTGGAAAACCTACATAATTATTTTGTCCTTTTTCATTTTATTGATATTATCTTGCCGGAGGTAATATCGATGA
>NZ_JACRWG010000074.1:0-9132 GCF_014306455.1 Catenibacterium faecis | reverse complement strand
TAGACTCAAAGATCAGCTTCAATTCATAGTAGATGAAGACTAAAAAGACAATATAAGAATGTAGGAAAACCTACATTCTTATATTGTCCTAAACCTACATTTTTATATTGACTTTTGCAGACTTTAAATGCATCAAAGCTAAAGACATCCAGCGTAATCCTGAACTTCGTAAAAAATATCGACCATATCAGGAACAGTGCCGGAAAGCTTTCATTCAGGCTGGATTCGAAGATAATATTCGAGCAAACGGATATGACGGTTTCATCTCCAACATCGACCCGGAATGGTTATTCAATCGTCTTTGTACTTTCTTTAAACCGGATGTCAATCCTATCGCCTATGAATACATGACACGGTCATTCTGTAATATTGACCCTGACAATGACGATAGAATTTTACCAACAATCTGGCGCAGTCGCTTTGAAATCATCGGTGATGGTGAACAGTGTGATCAACTTGAAAACTTAATCGAAAACTGTAATTTAACAAACGATGACCTTGCACTTATTCTGCAGACATTAGAATTAAAATAAAGCTCTGCAACGCAGAGCTTTATTTCTTTAAACTTAAGAGAAAGGAGAGCCCACTCAAAAAAGAAATATACAAAAAACAAAGGCTTAAGATACAGAAGCTTCATCATAGAATCGACAATATTCGTACTGATTACATCAATAAGATAATCGCAGAGATAGCGAAAACCAAGCCATCTTATATAACGATTGAAGGTTTAAACATATCAGGAATGATGAAGAACAGCCATCTTTCAAAGGCAGTTGCTTCTTAGAAGCTTTATGAATTTAAAACAAAGCTTCAAGCTAAATGCAAAGAGAACGGAATTGAACAACGAACAGTAGATAGATGGTTCCCATCATCTAAGACATGTCACTGTTGCAAGAATATCAGAAAAGATTTAAATCTTTTAGATAGAGTTTTCAAATGTGACTGTGGCTATATCGAAGACAGAGATTTCAATGCTGCTACTAATCTGAGAGATGCTACGACTTACGAAGTTGCATAAACAAACGCAAACGTAGGTATGTACCGAAGGCTATTTCGGGAATTTATGACTATGGAGTGTACATGAACTTGTGAGTAGATATGATTTCGGTCAATCCAAAGCATACAGGATGCCATAGTAAGTAATGTTCATGAGAACTTTCATTATCTCGATGTGAGTATCTTTAATCACATTTTGAGTGGCAATCTAACATGTCACAAAAAAAACGTCACCAACAAATCATTACTAAACTGAATATTGAAGGGCAGGTATTTGTGAAAGAACTGGCTTCATCATTTGGTGTCACAGAAGATTGTATTCGTAAAGACCTCACACTCTTAGAAAAAGCTGGAAAACTTAAAAGAGTTCATGGAGGTGCAATTAATGCCCGCGTTAATTTACATCATACAAATGTTTCACAACGTGTAGAACTCTATAGTAAAGAAAAGAAGATCATTGCCTCTAAAGCAGTTGATTTACTAAAGGAAGGCTATGTGATCTTCTTAGATATTTCTACAATCAATCTAGAAATCGCAAAACTTATATTTGAAAAGAATATTGCAGTCACTATTGTGACAAATATGATTGATATTATGCAGCTTTATAGACAAAATAGTACAGTGAGACTGATTTTCTTAGGAGGAGACTTCAATCAAGCAAGAGATGGATTTGTCGGCGCGCTCACAAATCATTTAATTAGAAAATATCGTTTTGATATCTCATTTATTGGTGTTGTAGGGATTGATTTAGAAAATAATGTTGTTACGACCTATGAAACAAATGATGGACTCACTAAAAAGACAGCCATCAATGCAAGTAAAAGAACCTATATGGTTGGAGAAAGTGTTAAACTCAATCAGGATGGCAATTATGCTTATGCGAATCTTGATGATTTCACAGGCTATATATGTGAAAAAGAGTTAGAAAACTCACAACTAAAACTATTGGGTGACCATCAGGTAGAACTCATCTAAAAAGACCGAAATCTTAATTGATTTCGGTTTTTTTCTGTCTTGCAAAAGAAAGGAACATATCTATAAAGTGAGAATCTAATATAAATAATCTATTCTCATTAATAATATAGCCATCAATTTTTTCAAATGTCATCTTTAATACATCTGTTAATAAATCAACTAACACATATCCATTCTCTGGTTTCTTATCCATGGCTTCTTGTTGATCTGTATAAAGAGGAATTAAATGAAGCCCATCTATGTCCATTGTATAATTAGATACATTCTCATCTATTTCTTCTATATAATAATAGAAACGTAAATCATTTAAAACATCTAAAAATGATTCAACTCTTTGATCCCTTAAAGGGAGTAAATTTTCATATTCACGTTTTATATATTTATCATACTCAGTTTCTATTGGTAATGCTTTTTCAATAAAATGAAGATGATCAGGTACATCCGCAATATTCTTGAAATTCTTAGTCATTACTTGTCCTAATACTCTCTCACCATTCTCGTATACATAAACATAATCTCCTACATCTACATGATCATAAGAAGGAATCAAATAAGTTCTTACCTGTAATTTTGTCTGAACTTCACACAACGAAACATTAATACGATAATCATAGAGCCGTTCAGCCCAAGAGTTATCTACCATAAGACTTGTATCATACTTTAATATCTTCTTCATATAAGGATCTTCTTCTTTAATATCATACCAATCTCTATTGAAGAAGTAAGCACGTGTTCCATTTGGATTCAATGCTATCATGAGTTCTTTCTCTTCTTCTTTATTAAATAAGAATAAAGAAGGCATTTCTTCATCTAATTCATTCTTTAATGCGAGCTTATAGAGTTCCATTAAACGATCGTCTCTGTCATTCTCTAGAATCATGATCTTCTCTTTGAAATTTAACCATGAATCTGTATAACGGAATATATAATCTTTATAAAGAGGAGTTGTACGAATCTGTTCTACTCCATGAAAGAACTGTTCCTTGTCCTGTCCATATTGCACAATAAAATGATGAACTGGATCTATATAAGTCAAAGGATGTTTTAAGAAAGTTTTTTCTCCGCAATGCGGACAAGTATAAGTCATAATAGAATCATCAATAATACTTTCTCTTTGATCTGGCCCTACACAGCTATAATCTTCATATTTATTCTCTTTATCACATTTTGAACATGTAATAATATAAACATCTTTATTTCTCATAATCCTCCCTCCTAACAAAAAAGAGCGTCAACACGCTCTATTCAATCACATGGATTGTAAGATACTTCTTTTTATAAGTATGATGATTATCTCCTGCAGTCAAAGTAATACGTGTCTTACCAGGTGTAATAGTTGTCACTAAACCATTCTGATCAACACTTGCCACATTGGCATATTGAGATGAATAATGTGTATATTCTACTTTCACTTTCTGAGGATCAGTCTTGTAATGAATCTGGTATGTTTCTCCCTGCTTCACTGTAACATACTGATCAGGAATAATCACACTACTTAATACTGGTCCCTGTGCAACACATGCATATTGATAAACACCAAACAAGAAAACAAAATAAACAATACCTAAAATCATCTTCATTTTCTTCTTTAAGTGTTTATTAAAATATATTAATACAAAAGGGATCAGTGGAAAAAGAACAATACCTGCAAAAATCCAGCCTTTAGAAAGAGGTTCTCTTTCTTCTTTAAGCATGCTGTTTTGTTTATCTGACATATTGTACCCACCTTTTTTAATTCTCTTCCATTATATCGAATATATTAACGTTTTTAAAGGTAAAAAAAGTTAAGTTCTATAGTTGTTGTGATATCACAATGTTTCTCTTTCTGAAAAGGAGCTATTTTTTATTGAAATGCTTATCAAATAGCGTTATATTAGTGTCGCAATTTTCATGTAAATATGAGTTATGATATAAAAAAACTAGTATATAGTTTTGTTGCATAAAGGGGAAAAATGGAGAAGTTAACGAAAAGAGTTATAGCCATTATGTGTATATTTATGATGGTTATTTCAATGGCAACTGTTGTTGAGGCAGTAGATACAAACGGTAAGGTTACAGTTACAAATGTAAAACCTGGGGAAACATATAAGATATTTAAAATCTTAACACTTGAAAGTTTTGATGAAACCAAAGGGGCTTATTCATATATAAGAAATGGTGATTCCTGGGATGGATTTATTAATTCAAGTGCTGCAAGAAATTATATAGACATAAATAATGATGGTTATGTCACTTTTAAAGATGATCAAAAAAATGAAATTGGTGCACGTAACTTTGGTCTTCTTGCCATGGAATATGCGAAGAATAATAAGATTTTACCAACTGAAACTGCAAAAGCATCTAATGAGGCAAATGCGAAAGTTGTATTTGAAAACTTACCACTAGGTTATTACTTAGTAGAAACCAGTGCAGGAACAGCTTGCAGTATTGATACAACTCATCCAGAAGTAGAAATAAGAGACAAACATGCCTCTCCTAGTGTCAGTAAGCTTGTCGCCAATGGTGGAACAATAAGTAATAATAAGAAAAGAAACTCAATGAATCGTGGGGATAATGTCTTCTTTGAAACGATAATTAATGTCAAGCCACATGTCACAAACTATTGTTTACATGACTATATGGATTCATATTTGAAATATAATTCTGTACTTAAAGATGGTATTGCCTATTATAGTAATGAAAAAGATGAAAGCTTAAAGCGTAAATCTTTGAAGAAATATAACGATTACGTTTCAACAACCAATACAAATGACGGCTGTAATTTTCACTTGACTTTTACTGATTCGTTTTATAAGAAATATCAAGATGATATTGACTCAGGTAAGTTGACACAGATCTATATTAAGTATTTAGTGATACTTAGTGATGATGCACCTATTGATACACCACTCGTTAATACTTCTTATTTAACTTATGGTGAAAACTCAAGAACTGAAGAATCTAAAACAGAAACATTTACTTACAGTATCCCTATATTTAAATATACTGGATATAATAAAGCACTTGCTGGTGCAAAGTTTATCTTATCTAAAGATTCAAATCCAACTGAGACTAATGCATTAAAATTTGTTCAATCAGGAAGTAACTTTGATTATAATAGTAAGAATGGAAATGTTACACTAACATCCTATAGTGATGGAAAGATAAATATTAAAGGAATACAAGCAGATACATACTACTTAAAAGAGATAGAAGCGCCTAAAGGCTACAACTTAATAAAAACACCTATAAAGATTGTTGTCACATCGGATACTGATGGGAAAGGTGTTGTAAAGGTAGATAATGATGTGGTAGATCAAGTTAATGTATTAAATAACTATGGTTCATTACTACCTAGTACAGGTGGTATGGGTACAACACTCATCTATGCAATAGGTTGTATTTTAGTATTATCTTCTGGCGTCGTATTATTTTTAAAGAGAAGAACTAAATAAGGGATTTCCCTTATTTTTTTCTATCTGTTGACAACTTCATATAACATTTCTATAATAGTTCTTGTATCTTTGGGGCAGGTGAAATTCCTGATCGGCGGTAAAAGTCCGCGAGCGTAAAGCATGAACTGGTGTAATTCCAGTACCGACGGTATAGTCCGGATGGAAAAAGATGGCGTTTTTATGAAATGACTTTTTCAATCTCCTATAAGATATATAGGAGATTTTTTTTCGCCATAGAAAGAGGCAAAAATGAAAACTAAAAAACTAGTAATGGCAGCACTACTTGGTGCATTAGCTGCAATCTTAATGGTATTAGACTTTAATGTACCATTAGCACCTGGATTTATTAAATTTGACTTCTCAGACTTCCCAGTATTAATTGGTGGATTTGTATTCGGCCCAGTAACTGGTGTTTTAATCGCATTCTTAAAGATCGTTTTAAACCTTCTCTTTAAACCAACAACAACTATGTTTGTAGGAGAAGCATCTAACTTCATACTAAGCGTATGTTATATGGGAGTAGCCTGCTTATATTATAGAAAGCATCGTACTAAGAAGGGTGCTGTAATAGGTATGGTACTTGCCACTATTACAACAAGCTTATTTGCGATTGCATCAAATATCTTAGTGATGTTCCCAATGTATGCTAAACTATTTGGTATGTCTATGGAACAGATTGTTGGAATGGTATCTGCAGTTAATCCATTTGTAAAAGATGTAACAACTATGGTTATTGCATCACTTGTTCCATTCAATCTCTTTAAATATGGTGTTATTTCTATCATCACATTCGTTTCTTACAAGAAAATCGAAGTTATTTTGAAAAAATATTCGAATTAAGCAAAAAAAAAAATATTCGAATTAAGCAAAAAATATATTGATTAATTTAGCCATATCATGTAATCTTTATACAAAAGTGTGAGGTGGAATAAAGATATGAAAGTGGTTAAATTTGGTGGCTCATCGTTAGCCAGCGCAACTCAGTTTAAAAAAGTACATGACATCGTTCTAGAAGATACTGATCGTCATTATGTAGTTCCCAGTGCCCCTGGGAAAAGAAATAAAGAAGATACAAAAGTAACAGACTTATTGATTCTAGCTTATTCACATCACAATAAAGATGATTTTGAAGAAATCTATGACAGAATCAAAGAACGTTACAATGAAATCATTACTGAATTAGGTCTTGATATTTCTTTAGAAGAAGACTTTAAAGAAATTAAAGAAGAAATCAAGAAACAGAATAGTTTTGATTATACAATTTCACGTGGTGAATATTTAAATGGTAAAGTATTAGCTAATTATTTAGGCTTTGACTTTATTGATGCTGCCGATGTAATCTATATTGATAAACATGGTAGATATGATGAAAAGAGAACAGATGCAGCTCTCACAAAAGCTTTATCTGAACATGATTATGCAGTTATTCCAGGTTTCTATGGACAGTTAAATGATGAATCAGGACGTATTAAAGCCTTCTCTAGAGGTGGTAGTGATGTCACTGGTAGTATCGTTGCGAAATGTGCCTGCGCAGATTTATATGAAAACTGGACTGATGTATCAGGTTTCTTAATTGCAGATCCTCGTATTGTGAAAGATCCTAAACCAATTGCGACAATCACTTATAAAGAACTAAGAGAATTATCTTATATGGGTGCGAGTGTTCTACATCAGAATTCCATCTTCCCAGTAAGAAACGAAGGTATTCCTATCTTAATCAAGAATACAAATAGTCCAGAAGATCCAGGTACTTTAATTGTAGAAAGTACTTGTCATAAACCAGATCATGTTATTACGGGTATTGCAGGTAAAACAGGTTTTGCGACTGTTATGATTGAAAAAGACATGATGAACAGTGAAATCGGCTTTGGTCGTAAAGTACTACAGGTATTTGAAGAACATGGCTTATCATTTGAACATATGCCTTCTGGTATTGATACAATGACTATCATTGTGAATAGCGATGACTTCATTGAAAAAGAACAGGCTATTCTTGCAGGATTACATCGTGCAGTACAGCCAGACTATATTGTCTTAGAATCTGATTTAGCCCTCATTGCGGTCGTAGGTCGTGGTATGAAGGACAGCCGTGGTACTTCAGCAAGAGTATTTAAAGCACTTGCGAAAGAAAATATCAACGTTAAGATGATTGACCAGGGTTCATCAGAATTAAATATCATTGTAGGTGTAAGAAACTGTTATTTCAAACCAGCTATCAAAGCTATTTATGATGAGTTTATCACAAGTGAAGACGATGAATAGAGAAGCAAATTGCTTCTCTATTTTTTTATTATAATATCGAGTGATATGTATATTATTATATGCTAATATATAGACAATTCATAAATAAGGGATGAACTATTTATATGAAATACAAATTTACTGCATTGTTAATTGAAATCGTACAGCCACTACTTACGGTATCCTATCCCTGTTTATGTAATGTTAGATGAGATTTCATATCGCTTAGCACTTAAGTCATAAGAGCCTTCATTTCGAAGGTTTTTTTATGTAAAAAAGAGGAGATGATCTCCTCTATACATTAATAGGTTTATTTTTTATACATATAATAAGACAGATGACAGCTAATATACAGGCAATAATATGAAATCTCATAAAGCTTACTAAACATATAAGAACCATAAGACTACCACATATCATATAAAGAGTATTCACTCTTCTCAATAATGCGCTCATACCAATAGAAAAACATCCAAGTACACCTGTCAATAGTACAAGATTTAATCCAAACATATAACAAATACTATTTATTGGCAACAAATACATGATTGCATATGCTATTAAAGTGATTACTAGAAATAGTGTAGAAAGTGGTAAATTACTCATTAAAGGATTTAATAAAGCATGATCAAATAGATGTATATGATTTCTTACATCCATCTCTACTAGAACACTAAGTATCGCATTAGACAATACAACTAGTATTGTAATAGTAGTAAGTGTTCCTAAAGAACCAACTAATTCTTTTTCTATCAAATGACGATCATGAATAAATAGTGTCATCACAGTAGCTCCAAGTAACCCTTGTATTAAACTTAATATTCCCTGAAATATAGAAATAGAACTATGTGAATGAATACCACATATAGCCATCACAAAAGAACCAGCCATGCCAATAAGAAAACAGAAGGCACTCAACCCAAAAGGTACAATAACCGTATTATATTCAAACAAATGAAACAAATTATACAACATGCCTACAATCTCATCCCCAATAGAAGGCTGTAAATGAATCACACCATGACTATATACTAAATTCACAAATAAGAAGCTAATAGCCAATGCTTCATACTTCTTTTTCATAACACCACTCCCTTATGCACTATTATAGTTCTTTTATATCGTTATACAATTACATATTGAATGTAAGCGGTTCTTATTGTCAATACATTTTGTGTACATTTAGGTTATTCCCTTTGTGCACAACATGAATCAATAGGTTATAATAAACAAAGGGGTGATGATATGAAGAAGGGTGTCATGATGCAGGGCTTTGAATGGTATCTTCCATCTAGTCCACATTTGCGGAAAATATTAAGAATCAATGCCTTTAAGCTCAAAAAAGCAGGTATTACAGCTATCTGGCTTCCTGCCACTCTAAATGTGATTAAATATACTCACATCGAGATAATGTAAGTTCTCACGAACATTACTTACTATGTCATCGTGTATGCTTTTGATTGACCGAAATCATATCTACTCACAA
>NZ_JACRWG010000073.1:0-9174 GCF_014306455.1 Catenibacterium faecis | reverse complement strand
TTTTTCAAATTAATTGTGGACTTCCAACCGTATTCAATTTTTTGGTGAGGCGGACTTGTCCAGCGTATTGAGTGGACTTCTCTACTGTAACGAGTGGTCTTCCATTAGCGGAATACTCATTAAATTTGTTAGATTCTAGTTCGTTATATTTAGCAATAACTTCATCGCAAACTATTTTTATATCTCGATCGTTTAAATTTAATGGTTCAATATCACCTGTTATAGGACCATCTTCTCTAAGATAATAAAATTTTGGTGTTGTATCCATAATCGTATCCCCTCCTTTTTTATTATAAAATATTTCTCAAGAAATTCTAATATAAATGATATATGCTGATAATAATTTTATCTTTTATTTTTCCTATATGAGGATTGTTTGGTTGACTGAAAACCAGCTATCCTCTTTTGTATTTCAAATTTGATTAATGGAATGCGATCATCCATTTTATGTGCTGTATAAAAATGGGAAAAAGATATCAGGATAAGTTATAGATGACGGAGGTGATGACAATGAAATATCAATCAAAAAGAAATGATGATGATTTTCTATTTAAGATATATTGATTTCGAAAATCATAATATGAGGTGATATCAACTGTTCGATTGTAATCATACAAAGTGTATATCACTGTTAAAAAAGATGGACAATCCATCGATTTATTACAAAGAAGGAGTTTAAAAAAATGAAACGTTTCTTACCTATTATAATATCCCTTGTATGTTGGGTTATATTTATAGTTCTCTCTACATTAAATGCTCTATTGCATTATAAAGCAAATTTCATAATGATTTTATTTGTTTATGTTCTTTTTGCAGGTGCAGCTATGGGTGCTACATTTATCTGCTGGAAAATTTTTAAACCAAGAACTGAAGTGTTAGAAGAATCAACAGACGATAAAGAATTAAGCTATCTAGATTATTCCATGGAATTGATTGCTAATTTAGCATTTATAATTCTCTTTTGTTGTCTGATGCAACTGCAGTCCCCTAACTATTTTGATGTTTTTTTTGAAAAATATATTCAAATTGGATCACTCAGAATTAGCAAATTTTATATGTTTCCGATTGTGACATATTTGATTGTTCCTTTATGGTTTAACTTGATTTTTAAAGGGTTAAAAGAAAAGAATTTTGACAATAACTATGGTTCTTCTGTAATTATGCAGATTCTTATAATAACCTTAGCATCTTATCTTTTATTGATGGCATTACCAAACAGCTGGTGTCTTGAATTAGCAATAATTGAAATACTAACTGTGGTAGCTGCAATCAGAAAATATATTTGGAAAAAATGGAGTAAGAAAAAAATAAGTATCTTTATGATAGGCTATGTATATTTCTGGGTGTTCGCTTTAACAAGCCGTTTTAATCAAGGAATACGATATATTCTTCACCTTTCTACTTATTTGAATACAAGTATAAATTATGTAAAGATGATTTTTAATGGTGGTCTATTAGTTGGCCCATCTTCTCAATTACTTAAGAATCAAAATATTACACAATTCTTAGTAGATAGAAATACTTATATTCTAAGTGGCTTATGTCAAGGTGGATGGATAATGGTTATAGCGATTATCATTACTCTTTTTGTATTCTTGTGCAGTACTTATCGCTTATTAGGAAAACGTGGTATTTCTAATGATTATTATGTCTTATGTAAGGCTGTATGGTGTGGACTAGCATTAAGAGTGATATTTGGAACATTATACAGTTTTGGAATTATGATTCCTTTTAATCTTCCTTTCTCAAATAATTTGTCATTATGTATTGATACTATGGGATTAGGATTATTGATTTGTAATTACCACTCATCATTGCATAAAGATAAAGCTCTACCTAATGATAATAAAACAAATGAATAAGTTATCTACAGAGTTAATGTTTTAATAAGTAGGGTTACATATGGAAGGAGGCTATAACGAATAGATAGTATTTACTACTCTAAGCGTTATAGCCTTTCCATATATCCTACAGAAGAGGTTAATTACAATGCTTATGTGGTTTAGTATGCACAGTTATCCTATCTAGTTCAAATATATAAGTTGATATTCCTTTAATGGTATATGAACCTATATTACGTGTTACACCTCCTTCTATTTTTATTATCGAATAGAAATAATTAAAAAATAGGGAAAAGTAAATAGGAATAAGTTATAGATGACGGAGGTGATAACAATGATTTATGAATCATTAAAGGTTATGGATAACTATAAATTAAAAAGCGAGGAAACAAAAATGGAAGTGATGAAAAGTATAAAATTCAAAGGATTAAATCATCCTTTATTTATCACTTATTTACACGGAACTATTAATGCATTATTTTATGAGTCTGTAAAAGTGGAAGATTATTCCAACCAGCAGAAATATTTATTTGATAAGTATATAGCTGAGAATATTAAACTTTACCACGATAAAACATATGAATATTATATCAAACGAGATAAATATTTAACGACACTTTCTCGTCAGTTAAGCAGATATTGGAATGTAACTCAATCTAGACAGAAGAAAATATCTAAGTGTTTATCTAAAATAAATTTATACAGTGATCTTATTGATGTTGTGAGACAACAATGTTATGACGAAATATTAATAACTAAACATGTAGTTCTATTAAAGATAGATATTTATTGTCGTGCTGTTAATGAATATTTAAGAAAAGAATTAACTTATGATAAAGATATGTTTGATGAGTGTATCGAGTATTTTAAAGATCAAACAATTGACAATAGTAGTGATTTTGTAGAGCAGTTAGCGACGTTGTTTCCAGAATTAAAAGAAGAAATTCCAGAATCAGAAGAAGAAATTTCAGAATCAAAAGAAGTAAATTAATAATACTAAGAATTTGATATGAGGATAATATGGATAAATTATGATCCATCTATCCTCTTTTTATTTAGTTAATAGAATTTCATAAAAGGATGTCCTAATAAAGGGAAAATGAAAACAGGATAAGTTATAGGTGACGGAGGTGATAGCAATGAAATATCAACTAAGAAGAAATGATATAAATAATAGAATCTCTTTAGATGATTTTCTATCTAAGAAGTATGGATTTTGAAGATTAGTGTGTGAAGTAATCCAATTGGTTCACTTTAATCGATGAAAGAAATAAAAATAAGAAGGAGACTTAATTATGATTAAAGCAGCAGCATTAAAGCCAGTGACCACTGGTGATATGAACATTGTAAACAATGTACTTACAAATGGGCGTCAGAATATAAAAATTGAACATTCAGAAGAGAAAAACTTAGTTCCTCATGTAGTAGAATCTCTTGCATGTCAAATGGTTGATTTAGATGATTATATCAAAGATTATCTAAGAGAATTAAGATCACTATACGCTTCAAAAAAAGATACATTTCATCTAACTATGGATCATATTCCTTTAGAGAAAAAGGGAGAAATCATCAAGTTATTTGAAAACTTACAAGGTGTTTTCTCAGGTGTATATTACTGTGAAAATTGTGATGTTCTTTATGGAAAATTAACTTATAGTCCAAAAGCACAGAAATTCATCGATGGAATATACATGGAAATTGCATGCCGAAAAATGGTAAAAGATATTCTTTGTGAATTTGAAAACAAGTATTCAAAGAGATTCAATCTTTATTCTAATACTATTATTAAAACAGGAAATGGTAGCATCCAACAAGAATTCGATTTAATTATAGAAAGTCCATCTGATGGTCATATCTATCTAATTGAGATTAAGTCTGGTAATAATTTCAATGAATTCGATAAATTTTACAATATTGGTTGTAAATACCACGTTATTCCTAAGAGATTGATGATGATTAATAATCATCTCTCTAATGAACAGATTGAATCAATAGAATATTTTTGTGAATACTATTGTGTAAACTTAAAAAACGATAGTTTACGTAAAAAGATTTTCACAATGCTTGAGAATGACTTATAGAGGAGGACACACAAATGAAATATACTAAGTTGAATGACCCAAACACTTATTCAAGAATAACACCTGAACTAGAAGAAATGCCAATACCTGCACATACTATTTTTAATGTTGCAGAGAATGAAGAAATCAAACGTTCATATGTACAATCTCGTACAACAACATTACAAGAACTCCGTATTTTATTAGATGAAGAAGATATTACAATTGTAGAAACAATTGCAGCTTCCAAATATTTAACTTCATTACAAATTTTTGAATACATTACATTAAGAGGTTTAGATGTAAAAAGAGAAAATCTCCGAAAACATCTTCTTAAGTTAATGAAATATCGTGTAATTCAAGAGAGTATGTTACTACAGCCAGGATGCGTGAAAGGGATAATGTATTACGAGCTTAATTACTTAGGTTTTCTATTAAGTAAAAATGGTATTGATTTCCATAAAGGGATACAGTTTACTGGAATTTCAAAAAGTGATGACCCTTGTCGTATAAAAAGAATATTAGTTGGAAATCAAATCATTCTTAATCTTCTTATGAGCAATATAGTAATGGAACGTTTCGGTGTGATGGAAACAATGCGTCCAATTGTTGAGGGTAGTGTAGGAAACATTCTTATTCGTACACCAGTCTATGTTCGTATTGATCAAAACTCTGTTCTAGCATATGACGTTGTTCGAGATACAGAAGAAGGTTATTTGAAGATTCTTGACAAAGTAAACCGCTATTATCAATTAATTCACAACCAAGATTATCTTATTTCCAATTTTCACCATGATATAGTTTATCCTCAGTTAATCATTTGTGGTGAATCATATGAACATAATGTGAAAATACTCAACTTATTGAAAGACTCTAATGTCTATAATGATGAAGATCCAATTCTATTTACTGAAGACCTCCTTAATTTAAGACGATCACCAGTGTCAATTTATGAGTTAGGTGAAGATAATAAGCAAATATGGTATTCACTACCACAAAACAATTAACTTCTGTGTCTGAAGCATAATTATTTATGATTATAGGTGGATGGTTAGTCCATCCACCTTTCTTTGATAAGAAATATTATTTTCAAAAGAAGGGAAAAATAAAAGACAATACGTTATAAGTGAACGTGGTGATAACAAAGTACGAACCATAAATATTTTACATAAGTTTCAATTTAAGGAGGAATATATCTATGAGTACTTCAAGAAAGAATTATTATTCAGAAAACTATGTTCTTCTAGGTAAACCCTATGAACAACAAGAGAGTATTCAATGTATTGTTGATGAGTATAAAGATAAACATTCAGATTTTTTTGAAGGTGAACGGGATTCATTTGTATTTGAACTACGTTATACAGAACCCTTTGAAAAGCAATTTACCGAATTAAAACGTCTCCAAGGATTAGCTGCTGAATGTGCAGGACATAGAAATGAATTTAAGGGTTATATTATTATCAATTTAAGTAATTATTTAAGTCATGCTGATGATCATTATTTTAAAATAATACTCTATTTTCTTTTAGATATGAATGATAGATGGAAGTATATCTTTCTGATTGATAATAAGAATCAAAAATCAGCCAATGAGCTAGTCAGTAAAGTTCTTCATTTCTTTGTTAGTGACAATATTTCATGTAAAGTTATCGAGGAAAGAAAAGAGAAAGAAAAAATTAAAATCGTAAATTCAATATGTGCAGGAAAAGGAATTAACTGTAGTGATGATGTAAAAAGCTTATTTGTTGAACTATTAAATCATGATTTTAAAGAAGAAGTTATTTCTCAATTGATTACAAGTATTTCATGGTATTCAAATAAGTGTATAACTATGGAATTAATTGATAGGTTGATATCTAATCCAGATTCTATAATTCGTTATATGTTAGGTAAAAATGAATTAGATGAGCTATGTCATTTATTCAAATTAAGAAAGGAAGAAGAAAAACATGAAGAAGCACGAAGCTAGTTATGCTGGTTATGTATATAAAAAGCCTGTTTCTTATTGGAGTGAAACAGAAGAGGTAAAAAAACATCTTACCAAAGTATCTTTTAATAAGAAGAGTAAGATTGAAAAAGGTGGCATTCCAATTATATCTGATGGTAAAACTGCATATATTGATTCTGATGATGGACATACAGCAATTATTGCTTCAAGTGGTATGATGAAGAGTCTTTCTTGTTTTACTCCTCTTATCTATACTCTTGGTCGATCTAATACACCTGAAAATATGATTATAACTGATCCAAAAGGTGAATTATATAATTTAACTGCAGGCATGCTCCGTGAGGATGGATATAAAGTGTTTTGTATAGATTTTCGCTCTATGGATAAGGATTGCTTTAATATTTTGAAATATGCTGCTCAAATATATAGAAACGGTAATAAAGACCAAGGTCTGTCTTTACTTTCAAATATAGTTAATACCTTATCGGAAGATCAACGTAAAATCACAAAAGATGTTTTCTGGAGTGATACATCCCGCATGTATATGAATGCTACTGGAGCATTAATGTTTGAATCTTATCCAAATATAGAACAGATTAATGTTTTAAACTGGTCTGATTTTAATACTCTTGATTGTGCTAAGTATATTGAATCCTCTTTTTTAAGTGCTATGCCTGATAATATGATAAAAAGCTCTCTTATGCAAATATTATCTTCTCCAGAAAATACACTTAGATGTATTTTGGTTTCAGCAGCTGGTTGTTTTGGGGTCTTTAATCAAAATCCTAAGTTATCTAGAATGTTATCTCACAACACATTTGAATTAGATGATTTACTCAAACCAAAGACTGCTTTATTTATTGTAACTGATGATACAACATCTACAGCTGATCCAATTGTTGGAATCATTATAAGTCAGATTCAGAGTTTCTTAATTGATAAGGCTTATCACTCTAAAGATGGTCATTTAAAAACTCGTATTAATTTTGTCTTAGATGAGTTTGCCTCAATACCAATTCCAAATATGGATAAAGCATTAGCAACACATCGTAGTAGAAATATAAGGTATTACCTTTGTGTACAAAGTTTAGCACTTCTAAATGAAAGATATCAAAATCCAGAAAAACTCCTTTCTAACTGTACATCTACATTGTATCTTGGCTCTACTGAACTGGAATTACTCAATAACTTGGAAGCAAAATTAGGAAATACAAATATTACTCCTGATGGTATAGAAAAACCATTATGTAGTTTAACAGATCTTATGATGCTTAAAAAAGAATGGAATTACAAAGAAGCAATCTATATCAATATCTCAAAAGGAATAAAATATTCTACGATATTACCAAGTATTTATATCTATGACAATAAAAAATATAAAGTACCTTCATATGATATAAATCCACCAGAGGTTAAGATCTATTCACCATCTACATTTATTGAAAGTATATTGGATCGTGATATACCTCTTCCTTTTTACGATGATTTTAAAGAAGAGAAAACAGATACAAAGATTGCTGAAGAATCTAAAATAACTTATATTGATCATTTTTTCAATGAAGTACTTGATTCATCTGATGATGAGGAGGAATAAAATATGAAATCACCAACAACAAGAATTACTACTTCTACAGGTTATATGGCTTCTGACTGTGTATCAGAAGAATTTTCTAGAAGAGTCATCTACATTACAGAAGAGATTACAGATTCATTGGCTGCAGAAATCTGTTGTCAAATTAATCATTTAGCTGCAGTAAGTGATGAAGATATCACTCTTTGGATTATGTCTCCTGGTGGCTCTGTCACTGCAGGATTTGCGATTTTAGATACTATGAATAGTGTTGAATGTGATATTAAAACAATTGTAATGGGTCAGGCTGCCTCTATGGCTGCAGTGATAGCATCATCTGGTACAAAAGGGAAACGTTATATTGGGCAAAATGCTGGAATGATGATTCATCAAGCTCTAGCTGACTTCTCAGGGCAAACTACAGATATTCTTAGACGTGCTCAACATATAGAAGAAATCAATAATAACTTATATACAATACTTGCACATAATTGTGGTGCAAGTATTGAGACAATTGCGAAAGATTGTGATAGAGATTATCATATGGATGCAAAAAAGGCGATTGATTATGGTTTAGTAGACCATATATATCAAAGTCTCATTTAAGAGTAACTCAAACAAAAAGAGATAACTTTAGATACTTAACATAATAGTAAACAGAAAAAAAGGTGATCACTTTATCTTTGGCAGATAAGTCTTCACCTTTCTGATTTATTTCTAATACTATGAATTCTCTATCTTTCCCTGAATAATAAATTCATTCCAGTCTTCAACTACATATTCTCCATTCTTCTTTCTGACTATTTGTCCTCTCTTTTCACTTTCCTCAATTCTTTTATTGAGTTCTTTGAGATTTCTTGTATATACCATATGACCGTTTATTTTGTTCTTCATTTCTTTCTCAAAGACATCTTTCAATTCTTTGAGTTCTTTTAAGCCATGTTCTTTTAAGTATTCTTTGGTATCCTTAAAGGATTGATAGATATTATTTATCTCGTTATATCTCTCATAGAATACTTTCATGAATATTGCCGAGTTAAAGTCATCTACTTCTTCTACAGTAAGTAGCAATGTCTGGCATCCTGCAAGCTCAAACGCGCGTCTGATACCATAGATACCTTCACCACTTATATTCTCCCCTAGGCCTGTGTTACAAGCTGATAATACAGCAAGTTCTGTTCCTTTTAAGTCCATATACTGTATTTCTCTGGCACTGATATAACCAGAATTATTTTCATCAACGTTATAACCTGATAAGCATAGGATACCTCTATCCATAGGTTCCATATGTTCATTATCTAGATAATCACCATGAGTGGATACATGAAGTATTCTTGGTCTTTTTGTGTTAAGGAAGTTATCATGATTAGCTTGATATGAACTATATACAGTGGACTTTTCACCATAGATATCATGAATAAACATACCTTCAAGATATGAACCATAAAGTATTCCTTTTTTATCTCCTCTATCATTATCATCTGACAGTCTTCCAGAGAAATCAGGATAGACAAATGATACAAGCTGATCTGTACTGTCATCATCTGTATTCTTCTTGAAGAGTGTCTGTACAGAACTTAGGTAAGAAATATTTGAACAGTTAAGTACTCTTTCGAAGGATATGTTATAGAGTTCATGGTACTACGTCAAGAAAAAGTACCAGTCAAACTGAGATTTCTTTACTAATTCAATTAATCTTTACATAACTTTTTTCATATTGATTTGGACTTTGATAATTACAGTGGCTATGTATTC
>NZ_JACRWG010000072.1:0-9289 GCF_014306455.1 Catenibacterium faecis | reverse complement strand
TAGACTCAAAGATCAGCTTCAATTCATAGTAGATGAAGACTAAAAAGACAATATAAGAATGTAGGAAAACCTACATTCTTATATTGTCCTAAACCTACATTTTTATATTGACTTTTGCAAGTTTTGGTGTAATACCTTCATCATTTTATTTAGATAAACATTGTAATCATCCACCTTCTTACTAAAATAAATAATCTTATCGGTTTCATAATCCGCAAGATGGAGCTTAGAATCAACGGCACCATACAATGTAATAAAAACTCTTGGGTACAATGTACCTTTAACTCTCTTCATATCTTATTCCTCCTTTTCATTTAATAATGTAATTGAAAGAGTTATTCCCACTTTTTTAATCTTTTTCTCCTTTCTTCACCTAACAATGTATGACAAGAAATAATTCCCAGTTTCTACAAAAAATAATTTAAGATATAATGTAGACCTTTAGTCCATTTTTACTATGCATTGATATAATCAAGCGTGGATACAAAGTGTTCTTCACACGTTTTATCATATACTTATCCCCCTCTCACTCTTAACTTATTGAGCATAAAAAATCCCTATTTTTTACACTATTTTTTAGTAATCTATATCATATTCACAACATTCATCTGCATACATTCTTTCATCTTCAGACATTCCTTCATTCTGGCTTTCATCAATCTCACAACAATTTTCATATACTTCTTCATTCCAAGATTGTTGTAATTCATGACTCGCATTCTGAAAAGAAACGTGTTCATTAATTTGTTCGCCTGTCATCTCATTTGTGACAGAATAATTAATCATAGTAGCCTGGGGTCTTTCACCAACAGGAGTATAGTTTTCTACACTATAGAAGACGCTGTTATTAAAATTCTGTACATATGAAGCTACTTCT
Source organism: Catenibacterium faecis (assembly GCF_014306455.1). Lineage (NCBI taxonomy): Bacteria > Bacillati > Bacillota > Erysipelotrichia > Erysipelotrichales > Coprobacillaceae > Catenibacterium > Catenibacterium faecis. The sequence goes on along the minus strand of NZ_JACRWG010000072.1, from coordinate 8,412 downwards.
CTTTCTACATGTCTTTGATCTATTTGATTCACGTTTCTATTCTGAGCATCTAAGTTTTCATGATTTGAACTTCCTTGAAAATAATGCGCAATCAAATGTCCACCATGATCATACTTTTGACGATACTCTCCTCCAGCCTTCCTCTGGTTATACGTATTTCTAACTTCAACTGCACCAAGTTCTGTTACATACCCATAGGCTTTCTTGCCTAATGGTGTATTTTCATATGTAAACTTATTCATAGAATACTCCTTACTAAAATATATAAACCAACGAGAATAATAATACATGGCATAAATGCACTACATGTCTGTATTAGTACAGGGATACCATTAAATATCCATAGCCTTAAGCCAGGAATGAAATAACACAGTATTACAAGTAATATTAAGTACTTCATAAATAATCTCCTCTCATGAAATAAGGTTTAAACAATTGAATAGATGGTTGATGATCAATCAAACAGAATGCTTCAAAAGGACGAAGCTTAAGTAAATCATTCATAGATATTCTAGGTAGGTTGCCTACTGTATCTCTATATCCACTTAACTGACTCATATATGTCAGAGTGTTATAATTAGTTGTCTGAAAACTGATAATATTCTGACAACAGTCCATAATAGTCTGAGCTACAGACTTGCTATAACCAATCTCTAATTGATCAATGGATTGAATCAATAAAGTGAACTTGATATTTCTGGAACGTGCTGTACTAATATATCTTTCAAAGCTAGGTAATCTAAAATGAGCGAACTCATCAATGACAAAATGAAATGGAATATCTAACTTTCCTGTCTGATCACATGAATGATATAAAACATGAATAAGCTCTGTAAGGAATAAAGAAACAAGACCATCATACTGTTCAGAATATTCTGGGTACTTTAAATAAATAATGGTCTTCTCTTTAGGAATCCTTCTTATATCAAAGCTTGTTGTTCTAGTAATTTTCTTTAGTTTAGAATTTGTAAGAAGAGAAGAAATCGCCGCAAATGCTGTCATCAATATAGATGCCGTTGTCTTCTCACTACTTGTAAAAGTTCCATTTAATAATGAACTAGCCATAGGTGTAGTATGATCAAGTGGCAAGAATTCTATACGTGCAGAGTTTTCTACACATAGATGTGATAATGCTTCTAAGTTTATTTTCTTGCTATTTGTTTCTAACAAATAGTAAATAAGGCCCTTTATATAGGTAGTAGAACTGATTGTCCAGAAAGGATCATCAGCTCCAATCAAAGGTTTATTTAATGCTTCACTAATTAATGAAATTAATTCACCACATAACACTGACTCATTTTCTTGATAATAGTCCTTAATTAAATCTAAGCAGTTAAATGAATCTCCTTTATAATTCAAGTAATCAAGCAGAATAATATTGTATCCTTGAGACTTAGCGAGATCATATGTATTCTTATAGATTTCTTCCTTGCTATTATCATTTACAAACAGACTATGTCCTTGTTTTAGTGCCTCTATTGTTTCATTAATCGCAATACAACTTGTTTTACCACTACCTGGTTCTCCAAGTACAAGTGTGTTTTTAATAGTTTTCATATGTTATCCTCTGTTATCCTCTAATTTCTTAACTCTTTTATTTGAATTTGCCTCATAACGATTAAGATAATGAATGAGACCAGAGCGATTGTCTTCATCCATTAAGACAGCATATTGGTCTGCTTCATAATCTCTTCTAGTCATATAGAATTTTAAGATGAGATTATTGAGTCCCATTAATAAACTCTGCATAGACTTCATAAACCATTTTAAAAACTTTACAAACAGTGATCCCGCAAAGTAAGTAGTAAATGAGAATGAACCTAGAATAACTAGAATAATCATCATAATGAATAAAAATGCCATCATGCCAGAATAAAATAATAAGATGAAGAAAATCAATGCAAGTATATTGAGAGATACTACTTGGCTAAAGACCATATCACAATTATAAATATGCCCACATTCATGAGATATACAGGCACGTAATGCATCTTCATCAAATAGCTTCAGCATACCTTTTGTGACCACTATAGTATGAAGACCATAATGTGTTACTCCTATTACATCATCATCTAAGTAATAGCAGTGAATACCTGAATAAGGAAAATCAATATCTTCTATCACCTGTCTATAAAACATAGAATAACTATTTACAGGCATTTGATCTAAGCGTATCGCTTGATTTATGCGTACAGTAATATGTTCCTCTATATTTCCTATAAAAATTAATATAAGAATAAGAAGTATGCAGAGAAGTATAGGTGCATTAAATATTTGATTAAGAATGTACCAGTCTCCTAATAGCAGAAGTATGGTAAGTATGAGATTTGTTTTCATAGCACTATTCCTTTCTTTGTTAATAAAACTTTACGTTTTCTTAAGTTATGAGCTTTGTGGTTTTCAGTAGCAGTTGCAATTTATTTGACCAGGCAAATAGTCGAAGTGTACTATTGCAAGTCTGTAGAAGACAGACATTTTTGCTCAGATACATAATTTCTTCTTTTTTTATTTTGGGCTCCTTAACAGGAGCCAATGTAGTAACCTGTTCTGTCTTATCTGTACCAAATAGACGATCTAGAAGACTTTCACTTCCTATTCTCTTATTTCTAGAGATAGTAGACGTTGTGTGAACAACTTCTACTTCACCTGCAAGCTGGGATATTATATTTGCAGAGTGTGCGTTGTGATTTAGATATATTTTTGTGGAGAAAAGATAAGGAATCTGTGATATGAGTTCTTCATGTAAGAAAACATCTTTGAATATCGCAATAAGCGGATAATCTTCTTTATTCAACTCAAAGAAATGTTTAAGTGTTTGTGTATTATATTGTTTATGATCTTCGATTAAAATAAGAGGTTGATGTGTATCTTTCATCATCTCATTAATAAGATATAAATGAACGTCCTGATTGATTTCGTCAAGCTGAATATTTGAGCATCGCGATGGAGAACAGCCAGAATTTTGAAATAAGAGAACGATAAACATTTCTATAGAAATAAACTCCGGCGTATGAAAACCGATGTATTGGTTCATGTAATATTGAAATACAGAAAGATCGATTGTTTGAGTTTGGAGCTGTTTATTAAGTTCTTCTTTCACTAGTTCATAGTTTTCACATTGAATAAGAGCATCAAGTAATGTCATATTCTTTTTGAGAGCAATCATAAGTTTTCTCAGAAATAATAAGTAACTTTCTACAAAAATTATGGTTGCATGAGGCGTCTCATGAATATACAGTAGGTACTTGATTAACTGAATCAACTGTTCATCGCTATATCTTCTAAAATAGTCATAATAGTTGATATCAGAAGATTTCATAGAACCATCATAATCATCTAAAGTGACGACAGTCTTCTTAAACTGGAGTGAGTTTATAAATTCATTTTTAAATGTAGGATTATTACCTGAAATTAGTATTTTCTGCATATTAGACTCCTTTTAAGAACTTCACTTTAAACATTGGCTGATTGAGTATCTTGAGATATGCTTCACCTACTGTTAATGTTTCTATATCACGTGTTGAGATAAGATCATCTTTTTGAACAACAGTTTCTGTATGACCTGATACATGAGCTGGAAAAACAGACATTTCTATCATATCTTGTCCACCTAAGTGAACAATAAAGTCTTTTGTAGGGGAATCTCTTGGCTTAAAGAAGATAAAGTTCTGGAATCCACCAAGGACTGACTGTTGAAGATGTTCATCAGGAGATTCTAAGCATCTATAAAGTAGTTCGATAGACTGTAATCCTAAGATGACATGGATTCTTTTTCCTGCCCCAATGTTTAAGACCTGTACTAAGTCAAAGTCACCATCTAATACAGAGGCTTCATCTAAAATAAGATACACACGTCTTTGTGGTGCATTTCTGCTAAGCTTTCTTTTAATAATGAGTTTAAGTAATAGTTTCATCAGATAATTACTACTCTTCTGGAACTGAATATCATATTGGAGAAGAAGTAAGTTCCCACCTACAGCAAGGATATCCTTTGTGGACATCAATACTGCACTGTCCTGTACAAAGTAATAATCAAGAATCAAATGCATAGTAGAAAGAATAGCACTGTTCTGACCATTCATTTTTGTTTGTCCGACATATAGGAATGTTTCAGCAACATAGCCTAAACCTACGTTGTGTAGAATATTCTTGATATCAATAAGACTTAAACTTCTGATCCAGTCTGCGATTGTCTTATTGTCTGCAATGCGTTTGTTCCTCAACTGAAAGAGAAGAAGTCCATAGAGTACCTTCTGAGCTGTTTCAGGAAAGAACTTGTTGTGTGCTTTTGTGAGTTCTTCGTGAAAGAGCTCCATAGTAATTTCATTAAGGGCTTCTTCTGGATAAGGAGAATCATAAGCCTCTTTGAGAATACTCCAATGAAATGTAGGATTCTTTATAGAGAATAATGCATCATTTGATTGGAGCAAGTCATTGTAGTCATCCTTTACATTCAACAATATATATAAATCATCAGGATGAGCTTGTCTTAAACGCTTAACTAACTGTTTAATAAATGTAGTTTTTCCACTACGAGTACCACCAAATACAGCTAGATGGGATTCTAGAGTATTGGTATCAAAGGGAAGATTTAATCTTTTATTTTTATAAATAGCGGGAATAAAAACTTTTGATATTTCAAAGTTTATATCCACACGATAATCATGACTTCTAACAAACATAGAATATCAACTCCTTTCATCTATAACGTATTGCCTGATTCTTTTCCCTCTTTTTGGATAAAAAAGGGAATATCTATTCTTTTATTTTTATAAATAGCAGGAATAGAAACTTTTGTTATTTCAAAGTTAATATCCACACGATAATCATGACTTCTAATAAACATAGAATATCAACTCCCTTCACCTATAACGTATTACCTAATCTTTTTCCCTCTTTTTGGATAAAAAAGGGAATATCTAATCTTTTATTGTTATAAATAGCAGGAATAGAAACTTTTGATATTTCAAAGTTAATATCCACACGATAATGATGACTTCTAACAAACATAGAATATCAACTCCCTTCACCTATAACGTATTACCTGATTCTTTTCCCTCTTTTTGGACAAACAAAAAAGATACATATGATTACATATGTACCTTTCCCTGGATGATGAAGCCTTTCCAGTCTTCTTCTTCATAATGTCAATGCACAGTTTTCAACATCTTTTTCTGTGTCATGCATTCTTTTATTCTATTGTCTAATTGTATAAGTTTCATCTTTAATTTAGTTGGATGTATTTCGTCTTTAAGATAATACTTAAAGTCTTCTTTGAATTGTATGAATTCTTTTATACCATTCTGGTAGTCTGATAAATATAGTTGAGTTTCCTGGTAAGACTGCATCGCATTTCTAGACTTCTTGTAATATTGATAAAAGATCTTCATAAATAGTGCCGCATTATAATCATCTATTTCTTCTACAGTAAGTAAAAGTGTTTGAGCCCCTGCAAGTTCAAAAGCACGTCTTATACCATAGACCCCTTCTCCTCCTATACTCTTTCCTTGACCTGTCTGACAGGCACTTAAGACAACAAGTTCTGTATCTGTTAAGTCCATGTCTTGTATTTCTGCAGCAGTGACATAACCAGAATCTGTTTTATTATAGCCTGATAAACATAAACGTCCATTCTCCATTAATTGATCAGAATCAACATATTCACCATGTGTACTAATATGGAGAATCTTAGGACTGACAATATCTAAGAAGTTATCATGAGTTGCATCTTCACGTGATAAGAGTGTGCTATCTTCAAACAATTGATTAATATACATACCTTCTATATAGCTTCCATAAAGAACACCCTTTTGTCCTCTACTTTCAGAAGAGTCATCATAATAATCAGGATAAATGACAGATACAATATCTAAATCATCATCACTTGATTCTTCACAGTCTTCTAATAGATCATGTGGTGAAGAGAGATAGCTGATTTCCGTATTGATGTATCTTGCGAAAGAGATATTATATAGGTCTCCATCAGGACAGATATAGAGATGTTTCATGCTTTCCCATAATTTTTGATTATGTTTAAGTGCACTTTCTAGATGACTAGATTTAAAGGTTTTTACCACTAAACCATCTTTTTTCAAGAGAATTGCAGTTATCTCATCCTCTAGACAATAACAGTCAAATAGATATTCACCTTCTTGAAGTACTTCCTGGAGATCCTTATAGTGAATATCTTTTTCAAGAATAGTTAAATGTGGGGCAAGTAGTTCCTTTTTCTTTTCTTCTAGTCTTTGAAGTTTTCTCTTTAACCCTTTCTCCTGTGTTCCGTGTGAATGAGCCACCTTTTCTTTGTAAAGAGAATATTCTTTAAAAATAGCCTGGTAAGCTTCATCTTTCTTGATAGAAGAATGACATCTTTCTAGATTCAATAAGAGAGTTTTGGTTTTAATAAGCATATCATATACATCAAAGCCTAACTGAAGCATTAGAACTATCAATTTATAAAATACTTCTATGAATTGATCACTCATCTTTGGTGTTTGATCATTTAAAATATCATCAACAAAAGATTCATGAAATGCTCTAAAATAAGAATCAATATCATTTATCATCAATTTAAAAAAATCAGCATTAGGTGTAATTTCGCTGCACATTAAAGTTGATGCAAGTTCCAAATAACCCTCTACTCTTTCTCTTGAACTTCTTTTTTGCAGTTGAGAACTAATTTGATTATGAAGTTGTAAAAACTTATCTCCATTCTCAACTTTTAACAAAAGGTAAAGGGCCTTAAGATGTTCTTCATCATTATATTTTTTAAGAATTTCTTCATTCAAACGTATATAATCGAGTTTTTTATCTTGATCCATACACTTTTTAATAACTTCATTTAAAGCCTTTAGTGTATCTGGATGATTTTCTCCTAACAGTTTACTTCTAGCATTAAAACATTTTACATAAGCATTAAAGCTCTCTTCTTTGCGATTTAAACAATTATATACATCTCCCATTTCATATAGTACATCAAGTGTTTCGGCAGTAATCTTATGATTATTTTCATATATTTCCTTAAAGTATTCTTCACAATATTTAAAAAAATCATCATACTCCTTAACATTTGAACTACTAAAAATCAATCCTTCCAATAAAGACATTTGATCTATCTCATCTGAAAAACCAGACGTATATAATTTTAAATAAAAATCATATATTTCTAAATCTAATTTTTGAATACTCTCTGCATCATTTAATCTATAATAAAGATGTTTCCTAGAAAATAGAATATAAATCAAACGTATATAGTCATTCTCTGATTTATAATAAAATTGAATATCTTCATATAAATCCAAAGCCTTTTCGTATTCTTCAAATTGTGTATAAAGATCAGCTAATAAACTTTTGACTAGTATGGTTTGACCATCATATTTACCAGACATTTCTTCTCTTATTTCTAAACATCGAGAAGCTGCTTCATAACTTTCCTGATATTTCTCAAGTTTATAATAAGAGGAGGCAATCAAATAATATGTCCTTAATGTATCATCATGAAATAGTGTGAATTTCTTTTTCTGCATTGAAAAACACTGCTGTGCCTGCAATAAAGCCTGTTCATACTCTCCTAGATCAAACGAACAATCTGCTACTGTATAGCAAGCCTTAAGTGCTCTTTCACTGCCGAATCCATCCACAATTAGTGAATCTTCATATAAATAGTTATTGTATTCACGACAATGAGTTATATCTCCATTATTACTATAAAGGGCCGTGATACCTTCTAATGCATCACATGTTAAGTCATCTATTCCATATAACGATTTTTTTGCGTAGTAGTATTTCTTTAAAACTTCCAACCCTTCACTATATCGCTGAAATGTAATAACTACTCTTCCAATTCGGTATAAAGTATCCAATGTTTTAGAATCATTTTCAGAATATTTATTCTTATAGAATTCATAAATATCTTTTAAAACACTAATACATAAATCCTGTTCATCTAAAACAAATGCATCATAACTTAAATCTTCTAGTAATTGTAAATAAGATGCCTCATCCATATTTCTAGAACGTTTATATTGAATGTATTTATTTTGAAGATCATCAATCTCATTAATCGCTTGATCCACTATATCTATCGACGATAAGACATATCTTTTTGTTTCTGCATCTACTGGATCAATACTTTCATCATAACGTTCTACTATTTCCTTATATCTTCCCATCTTATACATCTTTTTAATATTCATGATAATCTCTCCTATCATATGTAATTAATACACTTAATATCAATATTTATTGTTATCCACGACATGTACTTGTTGTTTTACGCATGATGATCTACTTTCATGATTTTCTCCATTTCCCCGCGCCTTTGTTGCGCGGACACAAATATATAACCAAACTCAAATCCCCCAAAACTCTAGTGTGCATCTCGATATAATAGTATAATCAAAGAGAGGTGGT
>NZ_JACRWG010000071.1:0-10138 GCF_014306455.1 Catenibacterium faecis | reverse complement strand
ATAAGACATTCTATATTAGACTTCCTAGATTACTAGAACTATATGATAACATGAGAAACTCTGGAAAGAGCCTATCCCAGGCAGTGCAGAAGTATGCCAAGTATGAACTTTTGATACTGGATGAATGGTTGATGTATGAAATGAGTGATCAGGATAAGCAGTTCATTTCAGAATTAATGGAAGTAAGACATGATACGTGTTCAACTATCTTCTGTAGTCAGTATCCAACTGAAGACTGGTATGATAAGCTGCATAAGTCAACATTGACAGAAGCTCTGCTTGATAGAATAGTACATAATAGAATCGATATAGATATGGGTACTGATAATTTTAGAATAAAATAAGGGAATTATTTAGCCAATCATGACTATCATGATTGGCTATTATTCTGGTAAGAGTTAGGTGGTGCACTTAATACGACAGAGGTGGTGCATAGCTCTGCGACTACCGGTGCAATTACGAGCGAATAATCACATTCCATAGGAACATAAGAAATACAACCACTAACATACCAAAAGAGACTAATGTTTTGTACTTTACACTACAATAGAAAAACAAGATACAAAGTACAGTAATCAAGAAACTCATAAGTAACATCATGAGACTTTTTGATTGTCTTCTTAATTGCACGATGGAAATTATGAAATATAAGTCATTATAATTCATAAGCGTATCTGCTCTCTTTTTTCTTATTATATACTAAGCAACAAAAAAGGCCTTATAAAGGCCTCATTCACATTAAATATGTAATGGATCGTTGTTTACACCATAAACCTTCTTATCTTTTGTAGTTGCTACATAATATACTGCGCTATCTTCAGGTTTATAGTAAACTTCTAAAGTTTCAAGAGTGTTAAGCTTGATTCCGTTAGCTTTGATATCTTCTTTAACTAATTTTTCGATATCAGACACATTAACATCTTTATTCATGAACTGTACTTCAATTTTTGTTTTCATGTTTGTATCCTCCATTTCCTAGTATGATAAAAACCACCTTTAATATATCACTTTTCCTTTTACAATCAACCATTTTTTCTTGAAAATATCAACTATTTTCACCATTTATACATTTATATGTAAAATAGTAACTGTTTTTACGCTTGTCATATATAAACAAAATAACCAAAGTAATGATCATCAAAATAAGACCATAAAGTAAATACACAAGAAGTAATCCTATCAGACTTGAATCAAACATCATACCTGGTACAACAACTAATGCCTGAATAAATGAAACACTTGATGTACCAATACGTTTAAAGGCTGCCTGAACAGAGAATGCACATGAAGCATATTGCGCAAACAACAATACAAGAATATCTATTAAAGGAATAATAATCTTTGCCTTTTGATCAATATAGTGTCCTAGCTTCTTATAACCAATAAAGCTAAGCAATGATAATAGTATTGCATCTAGACAGATGATATAACCAAGGTTATAGCCAAAAGCCCATATAATACCTCCAATGACTGCACCAATAAAAGCACCAAGTATTCCAAGTGGTGAAGCAGTGTGTTTGGTAATACGTTCATGTTTTTCAAAGCAGTCAGAACATAATATATCTATTTCATCATCTAATAAATAGACATTTAATGGAATACTATGATGACAGTGATGACATTGTGGTGACTGATTAATTTCTTTCTTAAGCGTTAAGACAATATTCTCTAACTCTTCTTTTTTAATACGCTTAGATAAAACAAGTCCTGCACCTTTCTCATTAGAATATATACGTTCTACATCATCTCTTTTAATAAAGAGTTGTTCTAGTATATCTCTTTGATGCTTACTATCTTCTGTAGTCAATAATAAAGCTATTTTATGATGAGGTAATACCTGTAGTAAAAGATAGAAATGATCTTGAATATAGTAATAATAATCTTTTTTAGGGGTTGGTTTAAAACCAATAGTTGTGAGTTCTTTTATCTTCATAACATGCTCCTTTAAAAAAAAGAGAGAGTAATTCTCATTACTCCCCTTATTCTGCAGCTGAATTTTTAGCTCTATAAGCTCTCTTACGATCAAGTTCAGAAAGATATTTCTTTCTTAAACGGATGTTGTTTGGAGTGACTTCTACTAATTCATCTTCATTAATATAGTCAAGACAAGCTTCTAGATTGAAGTGTCTAGGTCTCTTTAATACAACTGTTGTATCTTTTGTAGATGAACGTGTATTTGTCTGCTGTTTACCCTTAGTAACGTTTACTACTAAATCATTGTCCTTTGCATGTTCCCCGACAATCATACCTTCGTATACATCTACACCAGGGCCAACAAACATCACACCACGGCTTTCTACACCACCAAGTGCATAAGCAGTAGTCTGTCCTGTTTCAATAGAAATAAGAACACCTAACTGTCTTTCACCTACTGCTTCACCTTCTAATGGGCGATATTCTAAGAATGAGTGGTTAATAATACCATAACCCTTAGTCATTGTTAAGAAGTTAGTCATGAAACCAATTAAACCTCTAGAAGGTACAATGTAATGAACCTTAGTCATACCATCCATAGAATCCATGTTTTCCATGATACCTCTTCTTAAACCTAATGATTCAATAACTGAACCAATACAATCATCTGGTGCTTCGATTTCTACATCTTCATATGGTTCACATGTTACACCATCGATTTCCTTTAAGATAACATGAGGTCTAGATACCTGTAATTCATATCCTTCTCTTCTCATTGTTTCAATTAAGATAGATAAGTGTAATTCACCACGACCACTTACCATCCATTCTTCTTTATTCTGAATACGTTCTACTTTTAAAGATACATCCTTGTTTGTTTCTTTGAATAAACGTTCTTCAATCTTAGATGCAGTCACAAACTTACCATCCTGACCAGCAAATGGTGAAGTGTTTGTACCAAAGATCATCTGGATTGTTGGTTCATCTACATGAAGTAATGGTAATGCTTCTTCACAGCTTGGTTCACAGATTGTTTCACCAACACCAATGTCAGCTAAACCTGCAACGGCTACGATATCACCAGCACTTGCTTCTTCTACTTCAAATCTATGCATACCTAAATAACTAAATAGTTTCTGAACACGGAACTGCGTCTTAGAACCATCTGCTCTTAAACATACAACATTTTCATTTACTTTAATAGAACCTCTCTGAATTCTACCAATACCAATTCTTCCTACATAATCATTGTAGTCTAATAAAGCTGGCTGTAACTGTAAACCACCTTCAACATCTACTGCTGGTGCAGGAATTTCATTGATAATCATATCAAATAAACAGTCCATATTAGGAACCTGAGTACTAATATCAGGATCTAATGAGCTTGTACCATTTAATGCTGAAACGAAAACAGTTGGGAAATCAAGCTGATTATCATCAGCACCTAATTCCATAAATAATTCAAGAACTTCATCCATAACTTCCTGAATTCTTACAACTGGACGGTCAACCTTGTTGATAACAACGATAGGTTTAACATGAGCAGCTAATGCCTTCTTTAATACGAAACGAGTCTGAGGCATTGTACCTTCATAAGCATCAACAACAAGTAAAACACCATCCACCATATGCATGATACGTTCTACTTCTCCACCAAAGTCAGCATGGCCTGGTGTATCCATGATGTTGATCTTATAGTCTTTATAATGAATAGCTGTATTCTTTGCTAAAATAGTAATACCACGTTCTCTTTCTAAAGCGTTACTATCCATAGCACGTTCAGCTAGTTCTTCGTGTGCTTCAAGTGTTCCAGATTTCTTAATAAGCTGGTCAACCAATGTTGTTTTACCATGGTCAACGTGAGCAATAATCGCTATATTTCTAATATTCATAATCGCACCTCTTTCAATTTTTAGATTATATCATAGTTCGTCTTCATTTCAATAAAGAATAGTTTTCAAGATGAGAAAATTTATTAAATATTGAATAATTCAACTCTTTTTCAAAAAAGAACAGGCTTACATCACCTGTTCTGTTAAGAATTTATAAGTTGTAGAAAGAACTTCATGAATATGTTCTGCATTATCATAATTATGAGATGCACCAACAACTGGATGGAAGATCATCTGCTTACCAAATAGTTTTGTATATTTCTCACTGATTGCATAAGGTACTGTTTTATCTTCTGTGCCATGAATGACTAATAAATCATTCTTATATGTGTCTAAGTTCTTATAGAAATCTCTTTGAAGCATATCCTTTACAAAAGCATCACTGATTTCAAATCCACTATGATCATAGATAGGTGCTTCTTTTACTGTTCCTGTAAGATAGTCCAAGGAATCTGGTAAACTGAAGGCAGGAGCCCATAATACAAGTTTTTTAATATCTTCAGGATAAAGTTTTGCAAGTTCACTCGCAATTGCACCACCCATAGAATGTCCTAAAACATAGATATCAGTGACTTGAGGCATCTTCTTTAATTCTTCTAATAGAATACGTGCACATGATAATTCATCATCAAATGTCATTTCTTTAAATGTAAGATCTGATTCACCACTGCCTAGAAAATCCATTCTTAGAGTACCAACACCCTGTGCTTCTAATAAACGTGATAAAGAAACATAGGAGAACTTAGTTCCTGTACATTGTCCTGTAAAACCATGGAATATTAATAATACAGGGAATTCTTTTCTATGAGGCACATGAAAGAATCCTCTCATAACACCCTTAGGTGTCGCAATTTCACAATACTGCTGCATAATTAATCCTCCTCTACAAGTGAAACCATTCTCTTCACTTTCTCTTTATCTACATAATCATAATTAATACCATTATAGCTAAATGATACATGATCATTAGCTGTAGTAGGATCTGCTCTCCAATTCTTACATGAAGAATGAACCTGATGAATACCTGTATAGTGAATAATGTCTACGACATTTGTTTCATTAATTCCAGAACCTGCCAATATTTCTATTTGATTGCCATACTTCTCCTGCAGTTCCTTAATAAGCTGAACTCCTTCACTCACAGTAGACTTCATGCCACTTGTAAGTACTCTATCCACACCTAATTCAATTAATCTATGAATTGTTGCATCTGGATCGTCACATACATCAAAGGCCCTATGAAATACTGCAGTCTTACCATAGCTATGAATAATAGAGACCATTTCACTTGTGCGTGCACTATTGATTTTACCATCAGGATCTAAGAACCCAAACGCAATACCATCAGCCCCGTGTTCTAATAGTTCTTCTGCTTCAATAATCATCTGTTCAGATTGTAATTCATTATATACAAATCCTGCACCTCTGGGTCTTACCATGCAAATAACTTCTAGATCTGTATTATTCTTAATAAGTTCCAATGATGCAATAGTAGGTGTTAATCCACCTAACGCTAATGCACTATTTAATTCAATTCTTTTCGCACCACCATGATATGCATTCATTGCATCCTCATAGCTGCCACAGCATACTTCTAACTTATTCACTCACTTCTACCTCTACTTCATACTGTTCTTGATCTACAGTCATATAAATAAGATCTTTAATGGCTTTCTTCACTTTAGTTTCAGTCTTTTCTAAAAACTGATTCTTGATTGCTTCTTTTTCTACTTTCTTCTTCTGTTCTTTTGCGAAAGTCTTATAGTCTGTAATAGAAATCTGATTAAAGATATTCTTTGTTTCATCATAAACCTTAATAGAATTCTCATCGATTTCATTAGATAAGATCTTTACTGCAGATGTTTTCACAACAATCTTATTATCTGTTTTTTCTACCTGTACATCAGAGAGATCCACACCTGCTTTCATCTTACCTTCATAAGTAATTAAGAAAGACTTCTGTGTTAAAGGAACAGTCCAGCCATTAAACTTTAATGAATTAGAGAACTTCCCTACTTTTGTATAATCATATTCAGATACAGCTAATTCATTAATATCTCTTATTTTCTGTGTTAAAGCTGTTGAGGTAATTTCTTCTTTAGATGGTGTACTACGTCCTCCAAAGTACATACCACCCATAAATACAACAATAACTAACACAATAATGACTATAATTGATCTTAAATTAAACTTGTTTTTCATTTTCATCACCAACTAGATTATAACAGATAAGAAAAAATATATACAGTTTGTTTTATAGTCTAGATGATTTGACAACGAATACAATAAATGATAGTTTTTAAGTAGGTGATGAAAATGAATTACGATAATGTACATATTTCTAGATGGGAAGAAATACCAGATTTTCCACTCTATATAGATCAGGTTGTATCTATTATAGAAAAGAGTTTGTCTTTCTTAAAAAATAATGATGACGCTATTATCACAAAAACAATGATCAATAATTATGTCAAACATAAGCTAGTAAAAGCACCTATAAAGAAGAAGTATGAAAGAGAACAGATTGCTTATTTCACATTAATCTGTTTATTAAAATCTGTCTTTTCATTAGATGAGATTTCTAAGCTTATTCAATTACAACAGAGTCAGAAAGAATTATCTGTATTCTATAATATGTATTGTGACGTATTTGAGCGTATCCTTAAGACAAATCATTTAGACTCAGAATTACCAGACATATATAATAAATGTATCTTAAGTTCTGTCTATAAAATCAAGGTATCTAATAATCTTCTTGGTGAAGCAACAATGGAAGAAGCATTAAAAAAGGATTGAGTTTATTCTAATGGTATTAAGTTAAGTGACTAAATGCCAAAGAACCTCCTCTATTTGAAATTACTCTTTCCTACTAAATATAAAATTACATTTATAACCGTATTCAGTCTTGATTTTATAGGTTTATTGTTAGGCCTATTTATAAGAGATTTTTCTTTTTTCATAATAGTTTGCGCTAGTTTATTATTCAAAGTTATAATTCATCTTGCTTCATCAAGAACTGTATTAAAACAATTAATGAATAAGCAAATAGAACGATACAACAAAGATGTAATATATTTTGATTTATACTTTGATGAAGATAAACTTTACGCGAAAGTAGACTCATCACCGAATGAAGATCCTATAAAATACAAAGATTTAAAGAAAATTAACGAAACAAATGATATTGTATTTTTTCTAAGTAATGCAGGCTTTAAAACCTATTTTGAAAAGAAAAATGCCAGCAATAAAGATATTGAGAGATTACATGCATTTTTTGATAAGCAGAACATCCCTTGGAGAAAATCAATTTTATAGATGATAAGAGTAAAGTAATTATAAAAGCCAATATAATAATGAAATAAAAGGGGCATGTGCTCGTATGACTTTACAATTGATGTATAAATATCTTTTATATATTTCAACTTTGTGTTCTTTAGAAAACTTGCTTTTTCTTTCCAAAAGAAAAACCTCCTTAGCAAACCATTGGTATTAAGTTAAGCGACTAAATGCCAAAGAACCTCCTTTATTTGAAATTGAGGAGGCTTTTTTTACCAAACTGTTGACAGGTGATAAAAATTGTGCGGCTAGAAATGAATATTCATTCATTTCTAGCCCTTTTTAGTAGATGTGTCGTAAGCGCCAAATAAAATAGTGTATTTAAAAAAGTCGATTGAATTGATACAATAATCAATTTAGTCGGCTTTTATTTCTTCACTCCATGGTAAGAACCAGTCCAGTCTTTCTGGATTTTCAACCAAATCTTGCTGTGGTAAATAATCCAGGATAAATTCAATATAGTCATATGGATCAAGCCTGTTGGCTTTAGCTGTTTCAATTAGACTGAATACTGCTGCACTTGCTTCAGCTCCTTTAGTAGAAGTTGAAAACAGCCAGTTCTTTCGGCCAACTGTAAATGGTCTGATTGTACGTTCATCTAATGAATTTGTCATAGGTACAAGAACATCTTCTAAAAATGAACGCAATCCAGCCTCGTAATTCAAGGCATATTGTATAGCCTTTCCTATCTTAGAAGCTGTTAACACCTTGTTTTGATTATCTTTACACCATGAAAAGAAGTCATCAACTAATGGCTTTGATCTTTCTTGGCGTATCTTGACTTTATCTTCAGGTGGGAATGTATCAATTTCCTTTTCTATCGCAAATAGCTTGGCTATTTTCTTAAGACCTGTATAAGACAGTGTATCTGAGGCACCTGAACTGCTGGGTGTTATTTCTCTAGCTTCGGATTCATCTCTAGGCCATTTGAATCTGCTATTTTCCAGTCTCTTGTAAAGGAGCACGAAGCCGTCACCCTCCCAGTACAGTGTCTTCATCACTCTCGCATTTCTTCCACAGAACAGAAATACCGAATTTGAAAAGGGATCAAGTCTGAACTGCGTTGTGACAAGTGCACTAAGACCATCAATCTGTTTCCTCATGTCTGTATAGCCTACAGCTATATAGATATGCTCAGCCTTGGAGATGTCACCTAACATAATAGTGCACCTATGATGTTAGTTACAGTTCCTATATTTGTATCACAAGGAAATTCTATACGAACATCTCCTTTAGTTATAACTATGTTCTGTTTATCAAATGTGCTCTGATCAACAGAGACAAATGATGGAGCCTTTACAGCTCCCTGATTCAATTGCCATCTTTCGCAACTTTTTAAGCCAGCAGTAGTAGGTCTGCTCACATATGTTGTTCTGCCTGCTTCTGACAGGAAGTCCACTTTTCCTGCACTCCTTTATTCTTTCAATCCACTGTCTGGTCTTGATATCGTCATTAATGCTTTGAATATCCATGATTTCACCATCCTCTATATAGTAAATTTAGTGCTAAAATTACTATATAGAGTGAATTCAGTGGCTAAAAACACTATATATAGCAAATTTAGTATCTAAAAACACTTTAATTATCTAATATGATGAGGTTTATTTCTATCCACTATATTATTTGGCGCTTACTTTTAATCTACAACAAATTTACTTTAATTATGTATTTGAAACTTCTGGCACGATTACTTCCATTATTAATAAACCTTCACTAAGCAATGAAACATTATCATTTTATAATTTATAACTGTCAATCCATCTTACAAATAATGCGTTTTCGACTTGATACACATCTACATGGTGACTATCCTCTAACCAAACTACATTTTCAACATATATTTTATCACTTCTAAAATCTATATTTACACTATCAATGTTAAATGATGATTTATTAAAGAAAGAGTAAACAAAAATAACCACAAAAGATAACAGTCCTATTCCAATTCCTGATAAAATAATTTGAAAAAATTTTATAATGGAATTTTTTTGTGCTTTTAATATATCAATTGATATAAAAGTAATAGGTATAAAAAATAAATCTATTAAGAGAACTATATTTATTAATATACTAATGAACGGATGAAAGTAGACAAATTTGTCTAGTCTAGAGTTAATAAGATATTCTATCAAAACAATACTCAATGATACAATATACCACACTAAAGTTCTTTTTTTATTATTCATATGACTAAAATAAGCAATTATTTCTTTAAAAACTTTCATCTAAAATTCCCTCCTAAAATTTGTATCATTAATTTTTTTGCGAATTATTATATCATACTAAATAAAAAAGGCAATATAAATATATATTTTACATTGCCTGTCTAAAGTCCCGTCTTTTGTTTCTTTTTAAAGTGGAATTTAACTTTTCACTTTAGGTTTGAACCGCCCCTGTCAAGTAGACAGGTGAAATAATTAAAAACATGTACCCATGCCTGCCACTACGTGGCAGGCATATTTTTATGCATAATGTGCCGCCTTATATTTCTGTATCGCCTTGTTCTCAGGTATTGGATACTGAACTGGATTCTCATTGCACAATGCTTCACTTCTTACTTCATAAGGTGTTCTCACACCAAATCTTCTTTGATATCTTTCATGACTGTAATATCTTATCCATTCTCTTATTGCCTCTTCTAATTCCTCTCTTGTTTCATATTTCTTGCCATAATGATATATCTCACATTTAAGTATTCCCCAGAATCCTTCCATTGGTCCATTATCAATGCAGCAGTGAACTCTGGACATGCTCTGTTCCATGCCATTATCCTTAAGCATACGTACAAATATTGGACTCGTATACTGGTAGCCACCATCACTATGAAATAGCGGATGTGCTCCTGGATTAGCGTCTACAGCTGATCTGAATGTATCAAAGACAAGTTTATTATCATTATGGTCACTAATTGCATATCCTACTGGATATCTGTCATAAAGATCTAGTATCAGGCTTAGATATAGCTTATTTTCATTATTCTTTCCATATTTGAACTC
>NZ_JACRWG010000070.1:0-10697 GCF_014306455.1 Catenibacterium faecis | reverse complement strand
AAGGCGATACAGAAATATAAGGCGACACATTATGCATAAAAAAATTGCCTGCCACTACGTGGCAGGCAAGGGTACATGTTTTTAATTATTTCACCTGTCTACTTGACAGGGGCGGTTCATTTGTGTATAACTCATTTTTTTATCCATTTAATGTATAGCCCTGTGAGTAGTAAATGACTACTGGCATACCAGTTGTAATAGTATTGTACATAGTACCTGCAAAACTTACTGGAAGGTTAACACATCCGTGTGAACCACCAGACACATAAAGATTACCACCAAAACTAGATCTCCAGTTTGCATCATGGAAACCAATACCTCTATTGAATGGCATCCAATAACTTACAGGAGATTCATAAGGATACTTACCTGTAACAGGATCCTTAGTACCCCTTAATACTCTATTACGTTCTTTAGAATAAATATAATATGTACCAGCTGGAGTATAACGATCATTTGTCATCTTACCTGATACACAATCTGACTGAAGAACACACTGACCATTCTTATAAATCCATAGATGCTGACGAGATAAGTCAACTTCAACATAATTACCACCAAGACCATAATTCTCAGTAGACTGTTCTTTAGCACTATAAGCAGGAGCTCTCTTAACAGCCTTACCAGCATTTAATTCTTCTTTAATCTTTGCGATTTCTTCTGTCTGATTCATCTTATAACCATAAGTACCACCACTTACAGTTCTTACGCCTAAACCTGTTGCATTAAATGTATGTGTCTTACCAACAGTATTGGCTTTAGTTGCAAGTGTATAAACAAAGCTCTTCATACGTTTATTCCAGATTTCTTCGTTATAGCTATAAGTACCATCTTCATTCTTAACAAGCCATGTTAACATCTTTTCACTATTTAAGACTTCACTCTGATTGTTAGGTAGTTCATAAGTAATAGAAGTCTTTAAATATTTCTTTAATGTTTCAGCTTCAGATTTAACAGTTTCAGTTGTTTTTCCAGGGATCTTATATGCATCCTTTACTTTAGCAACATTTAAACTAGTTTTCTGAAGACCAACAGCTTTATTCACAGCTTCATAAACAGTCTCTTTATTTAAACTATTTCCAGCTTTTTCCTTTTGTACAGTAAATGAACCATTCTCATACTTCATACGTGCATCTGTAGGCGCTGTCTGGTTTTCATCCTTTAACTGATTCTTGCTATAAAGAACATCCTTTAACTTATTTTCATCATAAGAAGTCTTAGTCTGAATAGTTTTCTTATTTCCTTTGTGATTAAATAAGTAGTTCTTGAACCATGTAAATGAATCCTGTTTCTTCAATAAAGCCTCAACTTTTCCATCAGGAACATAACTCATGTCAATTTCTTTTGCTGAAATAGTTTCGGTAGTCTTATTTCTAAACTTCATTTCTAAAGTGTAGTTTAACTGATTTTCAGCAATCTTCTTTTCTGCATCTGCAACACTTAACTTACCTACATTTACATTATTAATATAAGTAGAAGGTAAGAAGCGATCACTATAAGCTGTACCCATATGATGAATATAGAGGAATACTGATAATCCAAGAATCACGAGTACAGATACAATAATTACAATAATCTTATTTCTTTTCTGCATATTTGTCATGTTATCTTTCTCTCCCTTATACTACCCCTTCTAATTCATTGATTATAGCAAACATTTGTAAAAAGGTAAATCAAGATTTGTGAAATGACTTAAAAATACACAACTTGTACAAAAGAAGTTAGTTTTAACTTATTTATTTGTGAATAAATATTTTATAAATAGTGAGGTGTGATTATTAGTACGTTGTGTGTAGTGACAAAGAATGTACAGAAATGTGTGTAGGTGATTCGAAAATAGTCTCTCTTAAATAAGCAATTCTTCAAATATTGGAGTATTAAATAGTATGGAGGATGTGACTATATGGCAATACCAACAAGTATTAAAACATTATTATCTGGCGATGTTGTTGAATGGGCAAGAATTGAATTGAAACAAACTTGGGATCCAGCAGCATCTTTGAAAACTATATGTGCATTTGCGAATGATCTTGATAATTGGGGCGGTGGATATATTATTATTGGAGTGCAAGAGGTTAATGGAAGACCCATTTATCCGCTAAAGGGAGTACCACCTGAAAAATTAGATTCTTTCCAGAAAATATTTTTGCGAAATGCAAACTTCTTAGACCGTCTTATACACCGATAATTAGTGTTGAAAAATATCAAGGTAAGTATTTTATTGTAATATGGTGTCCAGGTGGTGATAATAGACCATACTCATCGCCAAAGACGATGGAGAGAAATAATAAAGAGAGAATACATTACATTCGTAAAGCTTCAAACACTGTGGCACCATCTGATGATGAAGAAAAGGATTTATTTAATCTAGCAAATAGGGTGCCGTTTGATGATAGAGTAAATCATCAAGCAGAAATAACTGATCTGAATATAACTTTGATTCAGAATTATCTGAGAGAAATAGGAAGTTCACTATATGAAAAATCAATAACTGGAGATTTCACTGAATTATGTAGTGATATGAATATTATTAGTATACTTCCGGAATACGTTAAACCTAAGAATGTAGGGTTAATGTTTTTCTGTGCACAACCGGATAAATTTTTACCGTAAAAGGCAAGTATGCTTTTAAGGATTGTCGTTTGCCAAACTATCTTCCAAAAGATGGATATACTACGCTTGTCATAGGTTTTGTAAGACTTAGTGGTAATAAACTGATTTTACCATATTCAAATGCTTACAAGAAAACACATAAATGTGTAGAGATTACCATCCCACCCACATTACTTGATAAGAAAGTTAGGGAAATCCGTATCATACCGAAAGCAAACCCTAGGTTTTTTGAAATTCAATATATCTATGAATCTGAATGTATTCAAAGAAACTTAAATATAAATAATGCACTGGCAATTGACCTTGGTATTAATAATCTTGTAACAGCGGTATCAAGTAATGGCAAGACATTCATCATTGATGGTAAGCGACTTAAATCCATAAATCAGTGGTACAATAAGCAAAATGCACATTTACAGTCTGTAAAAGATAAACAAAATATTGGAAAAAGACCTACCAATAAACAAAAAGCCAATACTCGCAGCAGGAATAATAAGATTAATGATTATATGAACAAGATTGCACGCACAATCATAGATTATTGCATCAATAATGATATTGGAACACTTGTAGTTGGCTATAATGAAACTTTCCAGAAGAACAGTAGTATTGGTAAAGCCAATAATCAGACATTTGTAAATATACCTTATGGACAACTTCGTTTTAAGCTAGAGTACCTTTGTGAGATTAATGGCATTGTCTTTGTAAAGCAGGAAGAAAGCTATACTTCAAAAGCATCGTTTTGGGATAAGGATGATATTCCTATTTACAATAACGACAACCCACAAAGCTATACATTTAGTGGAAAGCGAATACATAGAGGTATGTATCAATGTTTAAATGGTAAATGTCTTAATGCTGATGTAAATGGTGCATTAAATATTTTGCGTAAAAGTAATGTTGTGTCCCTTGTGGGGCTATACAGTAGAGGCGAGGTGGACACGCCTGTAAGAATAAGGATTGCCTAGCAATAGGTGGAAACTTAAATGTCAAACTTCTTAAAAAGAGCCGTTAGGCTCTCTGAAGCCCATTACCTTTAGGTGATGGGTAGTTCACACATGAAGCATTTATGAAACAGGAGTCAAAAGGAGCCAAAATTGGGCTGAAAGGAGCCAAAATTGGGCTGAAAGGAGCCGAAATTGAGGAAAAAGGAGTCAAAGTTGATGCAAAAGGTGCCAAAAAAGGAACTGAAAGAAGGTTGGAGATACTTAATAGAATGAGAGAAAATCCTTTTGTAACACAGGTTAAGCTAATGGAAGAGTTTAATCTATCTAGAAAACAGATTCAAAACATCATTCAATATTTGCGTTTAAATGGGTTAGTAGAAAGAGAAGGCTCTAATAGAAGTGGTAAATGGATAGTGAAGAAATAATATATTACTACATTTTCTGCACTGTATGATATTAGAAAAACATTGTATATATCGATGTTATTTTGATTTGTGATGAGAGTGACTGTTAAATACATTAACAAGTCGCTTTTTTTCACAGTTATTTAATATGTGTTATAATGAGATCAAAGTGAGGTAATGCTATGAAAATATATTATGAAGTACATGGAAATGGTTATCCGATTATCTTATTACATGGTAATCAGGAAAATAGAAAAATATATGATCAATTAATCAAGGATTTAGAAAATGATTATCAATTAATCGCAATGGATTCACGTTATCATGGTAAATCTATTAAGAGTGGTCCTTTAACACTAGATCGTATGGCTCAGGATGTGATGGATGTCGCAAATGAATTAGATTTAGTAGCATATGATGTCATTGGCTTTAGTGATGGTGCGAATATCGCACTTACACTTGCAGGAAAAGATGACCGTTTAAAACATATGGCACTTCTTTCACCTAATGCCACTCCTCAAGGTATTAAATGGTATTATCGACTCCATATGTATATGACATTACTCTTATTGCCAATATTCTGTATATATGATAAGAGATCAAGAACACGTTTTAAGCTCATTTCGTTTATGACAAAAGAGCCACATTTTACTGCGGATTACTTATCAGAACTTAAGATTCCAGCTTTATTACTATCTGGTGAACATGATGTAATCAAGGATTCTGATTTCACATTTATTCAGTCATCATTGCCTTATTGTGTACATAAGGTGATTAAGGGTTCACCACATTTCTTATTAGGTGATCAATATGATAAAACATTAAGAGAAATAAGGGGGTTTTTATATGCCTGTCATCACGAAGCATAATGTATTAGATATAAAGAATGTTGTATTTGGAGAAGGAACACCTAAGATTTGTCTTCCTATTGTAGATACAACTAAAGAAGATATTATTGATACTTTAGATTCTTATAAGGATTTAGATTATGATGTAGTAGAAATTAGACTTGATTTCTATGAAGGATTAAAAGAAGGACATTTGACAGATGCATTAGAAGAAATTAAGAAACATACAGATAAACTTGTATTAGGTACAATCCGTACTGTGAGTGAAGGAGGAGAAGGAGAACTTACTTCTCTAGAGTATATACATTGTATTAAAGAAATCTGTGATGCATATGTAGATCTAGTAGATATTGAGTTATCACAGGGATATGAATCTGTGATGGAGCTTGTTCAGTATGCACATAAGAAAGGTGTTCATGTTATTATGAGTGAACATCATTTTGATGAAACACCTTCAAGAGAAGATATGCAGGAAACACTCGAAAAGATGGAAATATTAGGGGCTGATTTACCTAAACTTGCTGTTATGCCAGAAAGTAAAGAAGACCTATTAACACTTTTAGAAGCCACTCTTTATTCAAGTCAGCGCTTGGGAAGGCCTATTATTACTATGTCCATGGGTAAACTAGGACGCTTGTCACGTATGATGGGGGAATACTTTGGTTCATGTATGACCTTTGCGACAGCTAAGGATGTGAGTGCACCAGGACAGGTTCCTCTTGATGATTTGAAAAAAGTATTAGAGGTTCTACATGATTAATTTAGAACATGCGAAAAAGGCATTTGATAATTATGTCAATCGTTATGATCTCTCTATCCCACATATTCATCTTAAATATGTGCATTCTTATAAAGTAATGGATGTTATGGGTGAACTATGTGATATGAAAGAAAAAACTGAAGAAAAAGACTTATGTCTATTAATCGGCCTATTACATGATATAGGCCGTTTTGAACAGTTTCGTGTTTATCATTCTTTCTTGGATAGAGAAACAGTGGATCATGCAATGTATTCTTCACATATATTATTTGAAGAGGGACTTATTAGAGAGTTCATAGAAGAAGATACATATGACACAATTATTAAAAATGCTATAGAACAGCATAATAAATACAAAGTAGAAGAAGGCTTTAGTGAAGAAGAACTCTTTTACATACATATGATTAGAGATGCAGATAAATTAGATCATTTTCGTGTTAAAGATGTAGAAAAGGATATAGTATTACTAGGTGTTACTTATGAGGAAGCAGGAAAAGAATCTATAACTGATGAAGTCTATCAACAGTTCTGTAAACATCAACTTATTTATGCTCCTACAAGAAAAACACATTTAGACATGTGGATTTCTTATATTGCTTTTATATTTGATCTTTATTTTGATGAAAGTAAATCATATATTGAAAAAAATCATTATATTGAAAGAAGTTTTGATAAAATAAAAATAGAAGACCTAGAGATATTAAAGAAATATCGAGCGCTAGAAAAATGCGCACTAGAGTATATTAAAGGAGGATGCGTATGAGTTTACCAAAGGATTTCCTATGGGGTGGTGCTTTAGCGGCTCACCAGTTTGAAGGTGGTGTATTAGACACTACTAAAGGTTTAAGTGTTGCTGATGTAATGACAGGCGGAAACGTATCAACACCACGTGTGATTACTGATGGAGTAAAGGAAGGATTATATTATCCAAACCACATCGGTATTGATTTCTATCATCATTACAAGGAAGATATCAAGCTATTCGCAGAAATGGGCTTTAAATGCTTTAGAACATCTATTGCTTGGACAAGAATCTTCCCATTAGGTGATGAAGAACAGCCTGATGAAGAAGGTTTACAGTTCTATGATGATGTATTTGATGAATTATTAAAATATGGTATTGAACCAGTCATCACATTATCTCACTTTGAAATGCCTTATCATCTTGCTAAGGAATATGGCGGATTCATGAACAGAAAGACTATTGATTTCTTTGTAAAGTTCGCAGAAGTATGTTTCAAGAGATATAAAGATAAAGTTAAATATTGGATGACTTTCAATGAAATCAACAACCAGATGAACTATAAGAATGATATTTTCGGATGGACTAACAGTGGTGCTCATTTTGGAAACTATGATAATCCAGAAGAAGCAATGTATCAGTGTGGTCATTATGAATTAGTAGCCAGTGCAAAGGCAGTGAAGATTGGCCATGAAATTAATCCTAACTTCTTAATTGGTAATATGATTGCGATGGTTCCTATTTATCCATTCTCTTGCCGTCCAGCAGATATGGTATTATCCACTGAAATGATGCATCAGAGATGGTTCTTCTGTGATGTGCAGTGCCGTGGTCATTATCCACGTTATGCATTAAAGATGTTTGAAAACAAAGGCTTTAACTTAGATATCACTGAAGAAGATAAAAAAGCTTTAGCCGCAGGTACAGTAGATTATATCGGATTCTCTTATTACATGACTAATACTGTAGACTCTACAGCACATAAAGATGTTTCTAAATCTTTAGATGGATCTAGTGAACATTCTGTGGCTAACCCATTCATTAAAGTATCTGACTGGGGATGGGCTATTGATCCAGAAGGTTTACGTTATGCTTTGAATCAGATGTATGAAAGATATGAAAAACCATTATTTATTGTAGAAAATGGTTTTGGTGCGATTGATAAGAAGGAAGAAGATGGCAGCTGTCATGACCCATATCGTGTAGATTACTTAAGAGCACATATTGAACAGATGAAGAAAGCTGTAGAAATTGATGGTGTAGACTTAATGGGTTATACCCCATGGGGATGCATTGACTGTGTCTCTTTTACTACAGGTGAAATGAAGAAACGTTATGGCTTTATCTATGTAGATCGTAACAACGATGGAAGCGGTACACTAGAAAGAAGTAAGAAAGATTCATTTGACTGGTATAAGAAAGTTGTTGCAAGCAATGGTGAAGATTTAGGTTAATTCGCCCTCAACATTGCGAAAAAAAGAAACCCATGAGAAATGCTTGACATTAGGCTCGTGGGTTTTTATACTGTTTAAGGGTAAACATTCTTGATGTTTATCAATAATTGAAAAAACGTTGATAAATTCAACATTTTTTCATGTTAATAAATTATTGATGAGATATTTTTTTATCTCAAGCATATTAGTTGCATGTGCAACTAATTTAGACTAATATAGAATTAGAAAAAAATCTATTAGGTATTTCATCCTAATAGATTTTCTTATGAGGAGGGTAAATAACATGGAGGTAATCAAGAGAGATGGCTCAAAGGTAGCTTTTGATGGAAGTAAGATTGAAAATGCGATTTTAAAGGCTATGCGCTATGGCAGCGGTATTGTGAAACCTGAAATTGCATCTAAGATCTCACATGAAATTGAAGACTGGCATAAATCAAGTGGAGCAGCATCTATCAGCATTTATCGTATTGAAGGACAGGTTTTTGAAAAATTAATTGAAAAGGGAGAAGTACTAACTGCCAAGGCTTATGAAGGCTATCGTAAGGTAAGAGAGTTCCAGAGAGAAACTAATACAATTGATAATGCGATTTATGGTATTGTCAATCAGACTAATAAAGAAGCAATGGATGAAAACTCTAATAAAGATGCGACTGTATTAGCGACTCAGAGAGACTTAATTGCTGGTGAATTCTCTAGAGACTATTGCCGCCGTTTATTATTACCACCAAAGATTGTACAGGCACATGATGATGGTATTATTCATTTCCATGATATGGATTACTATATCCAGAAGATGCATAACTGCGATCTAGTAAACTTAAAGGATATGTTTGCGAATGGCACAGTTATTAATGATAAATTGATTGAAACACCTAAGTCTTTACAGACAGCATGTACTGTTGCAACTCAGATTGTTCAGCAGGTTGCTAATGGTCAGTATGGAGGACAGACAATCTCTATCTCTCATTTAGCACCTTATGTACGTGTATCATATAAGAAACACTTAAAGGCTGTAAGAAAAGAAGGCAAAGAAGTGGGTATTGATTATACAGAAGAACAGATTGAAAAGATCGCAAAGTCTCGTCTTCATGAAGAAATCAAAGCGGGTGTACAGACTATCCAGTATCAGATCAATACATTCTCTACAACTAATGGTCAGGCTCCATTCTTATCTATTTTCATGTATTTAAGAGAAGAACCAGACTATATTGAAGAAACAGCTTTATTAATTGAAGAAATCTTAAAACAGAGATATATCGGTATGAAGAATCCTGTGGGTGCTTATGTCACTCCAGCATTCCCTAAATTACTTTATGTATTAGATGATAATAATGTACCTGATGATTCACAGTATCGTTATTTAACAGATTTAGCGGTTAAGTGTGTATCTAAGCGTATGATGCCTGATTTCATCAGCGCAAAGATCATGAGAGAAAACTATGAAGGACAAGTATTCCCTTGTATGGGATGTCGTTCATTCTTATCTCCATGGAAGAATGAAAAAGGTGAATATCAGTGGTATGGTCGTTTTAACCAGGGTGTAGTTACACTTAACTTAACTGATGTTGGTTTATCAGCTAACAAGAATATGGATTCATTCTGGAAGATTCTAGATGAACGTTTAGATTTATGTTATGAAGCATTGATGTTAAGACACGAAAGCTTAAAGGGTACTCCTTCAGATATTTCTCCAATTCATTGGCAGTATGGTGCCATCGCAAGATTAAAACCAGGAGAAAAGATTGATTCATTATTAGATACTTGTTATTCTACATTATCATTAGGCTATATTGGTTTATATGAATGTGTAGTGGCATTAATTGGTCAGTCTCATACTACTGAAGAAGGCGATGCATTAGCTCTTGAAATTATGCAGAAATTAAGAAATACATGTGATAAGTGGAAGAAGGATACAGGTTTAGGATTTGCCTTATATGGCACTCCTGCAGAATCTACTACTTATACATTAGCACGTGCATTAAAGAAGAGATTTGGAGTCGTACCTGGTGTAACAGATAAAGACTATATTACTAACTCTTATCATGTCAATGTAAGAGAACATATTGATGCATTCTCTAAATTAGGCTTTGAAGCGAAGTTCCAGAAAATCTCTTCTGGAGGAGCTATTAGTTATGTAGAAGTGACTAATATGACAAATAACTTTGATGCCATGAAAGAATTAATTAACTATATGTATGAAACAATCCAGTATGCTGAAATCAATACTAAGTCTGACTATTGTCAGGAATGTGGTTTCTCTGGAGAAATCTTATTAGATGAAAATAATGAATGGTATTGTCCTAACTGTGGTAATAGAAACCATAAGACTTTAAATGTATGTCGTAGAACATGTGGTTATCTTGGTGATAACTTCTGGAATAAGGGACGTACACAGGAAATCAAAGAACGCTTTGTACATTTAGACAATAGAGTATATCAGGAAAATAACTAGAAAGCCTTGTATCATTAAGGTCTTAAGAGATAACCATGACTGGTTATCTCTTTTTATGTAAATGGGTGGTGATTTTTCGCTTATTTACTATGTTTAGAGCTCATATAATAATCGGTAATATTAAAAGTAGTATTACTGGGATATATCATGGAATAACTAAAAGAGAGATGCCTTTATTCCTAAATGAACAGGAGTATAGGTTTAACCATAGAAAGATGGGAAAGACTGTTATGGATAAAATCAAGAAATACCTACAGAAATCATTTCCTATCAGTCATAGACAGATAGTATATATCCTGAATATTACTGCTCTACATTTCTCTTAAATCGTTACCTGTTGATTATGGGTATTCAAATGTGCTAAGGATAAAATAAAAATGTAGGTAAAAGACAACATAAGAATGTTGGAAAACCTACATAATTATTTTGTCCTTTTTCATTTTATTGATATTATCTTGCCGGAGGTAATATCGATGA
>NZ_JACRWG010000069.1:0-10715 GCF_014306455.1 Catenibacterium faecis | reverse complement strand
ATGCTGATACCTAAAAACCATCTATAAGCTATATTGACCTTGATCTCTTCACAGGTCTTTCTCATAGAGTTGATGCCGAATGTATAATTGATAAAGATCATTTTAAAAAGTACCACAGGATCAATAGAACGTCTGCCGAAATTACTGTAAAGTGATTTCACTAACGGATAGATGAATTTCCAATCTATCGTAGCTTCCAGTGTTCTAACCAAATTATCCTGTGGTACTAGGTCATCTAAAGTACTCATGATAAGTCCATCACGTTTAATGTTTGCACGATTAGTCATAGCCATATTTATATCCTCCAATTAAGCACCTTAATTATACCATTTTCAGGCGATAATTGACAGGAAACGAAAAAGGCCGTAAGGCCACAAATTTTGCTTAATTGGAGTGTGGACACTTACGACAGTAACTATATTATCATATACTCTTCAAATTTAAAAGAAAAGACTGTTAACATTTAGTTTGTCAACAGTCTGAAGCAGCACTAACGTGCTGCTTAAAAGTCTGATAAGTGACCATCTTTTCTATCGACACGATAACGGTAACGGCATAATTCCAGCATTGGAAGATCAGAATTAGAATCAGAATAACCATAAGAATGATCATAATCTATTTCTAGATCATGTTCCTTCATATACTGATTAATTCTAGTCACCTTTGCTTTACCTTTACAGTTCTCACCAATAATACGAGATGTATAATGTCCATCCTTTATTTGTGTCTTTGTACCCATTAACTCATCACAAGGAAGTGTATTAAAGCGCATATAAGCTTCAGCACTGGCAGTGACAAGGAATACTAAACATCCTTCTTCCTGTCTCTTCTTCATCTCTTCAACCATATGAGGGTAATAAGTAGGTACGATATCCTTTTCATAACAGTCTTTGATTTCTTCTTCAGTGAGTAAATCTAAAGGGAAATGAACCCATGATTTCATTGATTCCATAGAACAGATATGTAATACATAACCAATTCCATATGGAATAAGTGGAAGAAAACGGAATACTGATAAAGGATACTTCTTTAAAGTATAAGACAATAGCTTCCTAATAGAATCGCCATGAGCTATTGTATAATCAAAATCAAAAAATGCACACTTCTGTTTCATCAAGCAATCTCCAATGCGACTTCCATCATTGCAGTAAATGTCTTTTCTCTTTCTTGGGCAGTAGTTTCTGGTTCATCATTGACTAAAGAATCAGAGATTGTAAGTAATGTGAGAGCATTCTTACCTAAATAAGCAGCTGTTGCAAATAATGCATATGATTCCATTTCTACTGCTAGCACACCCATTCTAGACCATTTTTCTACAGAAGTGGTATCTGCATGATAGAAAATATCAGATGCTAAAACATTACCTACATGGTAGTTGATCTTCTTTTCTTTTGCGAGTGTAACAGCTTTTTCTAATAATGAATAAGAAGAAATAGCTGAGAAAGTACCTGGTAATTCATATTGATGGGCAAAGTTAGAGTCTGTACATGAACCCTGAGCAATAATCACATCTCTAATATGTACATTCTTCTGCATAGAACCTGCACTACCAATACGAATGATGTTTTCTACATCGTATTGTGTAAATAATTCATAAGAATAGATACCAATAGAAGGCATACCCATTCCTGAACCCATAATAGAAATCTTCTTTCCTTTATAAGTTCCTGTATATCCAAACATATTTCTTACTGCGTTGAACTGTACAACATCTTCTAAATATGTTTCTGCCAGATATTTTGCACGTAATGGGTCTCCTGGCATTAAGACTGTTTTTGCGATATCACCTTTTTTTGCTTCATTGTGTGGTGTTGCCATAATTCGATCTCCTTTTATAATAATTTTTTAGATTTGGTTTCTTACCTGATATGATTGCTTTTTTGAGTACCTTATATTCTTTACTAGAATAACCTGCTTTCGCAAATGACTCTGTCATGATGACAGGAGCCTGGTTATCACTCAAACCATCATATAATGCGATATCTTTCTTATAGGCTAAAATATGTGTATCAATATCAATCATATGCAGATGGATGTTTTCATCATCCTTGAAATCATCTATTAATATTCTACAATTTCCACAGGACTTAAGTCCATAGACTTTTACAGAATATATATTCTTTTTACATGATGTACTACTTAACAGTAAACCTACGATTATTAAAATCTTGAGTAGGTTTCTTTCCATTTGTGACACGTTCAATATCTTTTGCGAGTATTTCTTCATCATCTGTTTCATATCCTAATAAGGCAAAATAACCTTTTACATAAATAAATGGACCTAAACCATAATATTCATCATCAAAATCCTTTAAAGAATCGATTGCTTGATTATAATGGTCTGCTGTTTTTGTATCATCCATATCATACATCTTGATTGTAATATTCTTATAACGTTTCTTTAAATAAGGTATCGCATTTTTCTTAAAAGCGATACATTCAGAACATGTCTTAACTGAATAAAATTCAATAGTGACAGGTTTAGGTAATGTAACCTTCTTTTGTGTACATCCTGTTACTAATAATAAACTTAATAGACATACGATCCATTTCTTCAAATACATCACTCCTCTAATACATCAGCGCATTCTTTTAAATATTTGATGATAGGTAACTGTTGTGGACAAACACCCTCACATTGCCCACATTCTATACATTCAGATGCTTTCGCACTCTTTTGAACAGTGCTTTCATAACGATCCTTGGCTTTATCCTTCATACTATAGATCTTATACCAATTCATTGCCTTGAAAATATCTGGTATTTCAATACCCATTGGGCATCCCGGTGTACAATAACGACATGCAGTACATGGAATAGATTCAATGGCATCTAATGCCTTTTGTGCTTCCTTAATCATATTTTGTTCTTCTTCACTTAACGGTTTAAAATCTTTCATATAAGAAATATTATCTAGTACCTGTTCCATTGTACTCATTCCACTAAGTACTGTAATAATACCATCTAGTGATGCCACATAACGTACAGCCCATGATGCAATAGACATATGAGGATTCGCATTATGTAGTATTTCTCTGACTGATTCAGGTGGTGAGGCCAGTGTACCACCCTTAATAGGTTCCATTACAACAATAGATTTCTGATGCTTTCTCGCAATTTCATAATTGGCACGTGATGTAATAGCTGGGTTTTCCCAGTCTGCATAGTTTAATTGTAATTGTACAAATTCTACATCAGGATGCTTAGTGAGTAATTCATCTAATAATTGTGGTGTCCCATGGAAAGAGAAACCATAATGTTTAATAAGTCCCTTTGCTTTTGCATCCTTCACAAAGTCCCATATATGATACTGATCATATAAAGCCACATTGGCATCAGATAATGCATGTAGAAGATAATAATCAAAATATCCTGCACCAGTTCTCTCTAAGCTGACCTTTAATTGTGCCTGACAGCTTTCTTCATCATGACACATCATCTTTGCATTGATTTTAGAAGCTAGTGTATAAGAATCTCTAGGATAACGTTCTACAAGTGCCTTTCTTGTTGCTTCCTCTGATCCTTCATAAACATAAGCTGTATCAAAATAAGTCAGTCCAGCATCCATAAAGGCATCTACCATCTTCTTTGTTTCTTCAATATCAATTTGTCCATGAGTGCGTGGTAGACGCATCATACCAAAACCAAGCTTTGGTGTATGTTCTCCAAAATAAGTCATGTTCTCAACTCCTTTACTCTATTTTATCACAAAAAGCTTCCCAACTAGGAAGCTCTTTTCGTAAATATAAATGCAACACCTATATCTTTATTTTCAGCATGAATATCATAGCCATACATATCCGCAATCTTAGATACAATGGATAAGCCTAAACCAAACTGACCTTTTATTCCTTTTACATAAGGGTTAAAAAGATCTTCTTTCTTATCTTCATCTATAGGATCACCATCATTATAGATAATAAGTGTATCTTCTTTTAAAGTAATCTTAATAACAGATTTCATATAACGTGATGCATTATCAATAATGTTTTCTATCGCAACACGCCAATGTTCTTCATTACCAATAAAAGCCACATCATCTAAGTCTGTTTCTATATGGATATGCTGCATTGCTTCCATCTGCATGACGATATGTTCAATTAAGTCTTTGATAGGGAAAGGTTTTAATTCACTTTCTTCAGCACTTAAGTAATCTAATCTATTTAAATAGAGTAAGGATTTTACTTTATGTTCTAAACGATCTGCATTTTCTAGGATAATATCCATAGAACTGTCCTTGTCACCATATGGATAGATATCATCCTTCACACTCTGTCCATATGTCTTAATAAGTGCAATAGGTGTTTTTAAGTCATGAGAAATATTATGAATCATTTCTTCTTTGACTTTTTCCTGTTTCATGAGTTCATCCTTCATTGTGACAATCGCATTTCCTACAACACCTATTTCATCTTGTCGATCCATGACTAGAGTCGCTTCTTCACGATTCGCAATAGAATCCACATAAGTCTTAATCTTCTTTAAAGGACGAATAAGAGAAATAACCCATAAGACGAGTACTAATGCGAAAATAGTAAGTACTGCATAAAGAATATAAATAATACGATTACGAATATCTGTGATTAGCTTATCTGAATAAGAATTAGACATAATAGAAATCAAATACTCATCATCGACCTTCATAATACGATAATAATAAGTTTCTCTTGCATAAGTTCCTTTACTTTCTATAGTATTATGTCTTCTACTATTCACAATTTTCTCTAAATCACGTCCAAATAAATAGTTATATAGTAATGTCAATGTAGTGGCATCTCCATGAAGATTACTAAATGTAAAGGCATTTTCTGTAGGATCATAAACAATTGTATAGATTGCCTTCTCTTTATTATTAGAAGGCATAAAGTCATATTCTACAGAATCTCTTTGTGATGTCTCTAGCTTTTCATACATCTGATCATCAATAATATCATGCACATTAGAATCTACAATAGGCATTACAACAGCCACTAACATGATAGCTAAACCAAGTATTACTACAAGAAGCTGTTTTAATAAAGAAAAAGATTTAAACATTAGTCTAGTCTATAGCCAAAACCATAGATTGTCTTAATATTGATATTTGGCATCTTCTTTCTTAAACGTCTTAAAGTATCATCTACAACACGATCACTACCAAAATAGTTTTCATCCCAGACACGTGTTAAGACCTGTTCACGAGAAATCGCAATACCTTTATTCTTCATAAAATAAAGAAGCAATTCATATTCTTTAGTAGTCAGATCTATTTCATGATCATTTTCTAATACTTTACGTTTAGATTCATCCACCATATAACCATCAATATCAATCATTTCAGTATCTTTATAGACACGCTTTAAAACGTTATGAATACGAAGAATCACTTCCTTCATATTAAATGGTTTTGTGATATATTCATCACAGCCCTTTTCTAAACCAATAATTCGGTCAAAGTCCTGGTCTCTTGCAGACATAAAGACAATAGGCATATCAGGACGCTTTGATTTAATAGCTGTCAACAAATCAAATCCACTATTCTTATCAAGCATAATATCAACTAACCATAAATGTACATCATCATCACAATGCATTAGAGCTTCATCATAAGTATAGAAAGAAGTACATTCATATCCTTCTTTTTCTAAATATGTTCTTACTATATCATTCAAGTGTTTCTCATCATCAATAATATTAATTTTGTATTTCAAGAGACTCACCTCCCATATTTCATTATAAAGTGAAAATATTGCCACGAAAGTGGCAATATTTTGTTAGATTATGTGATTATTTAACGGCATAGCCTTTTTCTTTAATAAGATTTACTACCTTAAGTACATTCTCATGACAAATTTCATCTGTCTGTGCTTCAACCATGACACGAATTAATGGTTCTGTACCAGATTCTCTTACTAAAATACGACCATCATCACCTAATGTTTCTGTCACTTCTTCAATTGCTTTCTTAATATCTGCATCATTTAATACTGTAGCTTTATCACTTACACGTACATTGATTAATAACTGTGGATAAATAGTTACTGGTTCAGTTAACTGAGCTAATGTCTTTTTATTTTCAATACATGTTTCAAGAATCTTTAATGATGTTAAGATACCATCACCAGTTGTTGCATGTTTAGAGAAGATAATATGACCAGACTGTTCTCCACCAATAACGTTACCATTAGTGACCATGTTTTCATATACATACTTATCACCAACAGCAGTTTTAGCATAACCAATACCAATCTTATCTAAAGCCTTATAAAGACCAATATTACTCATGATTGTAGTAACGATTGTGTTATTCGCTAATTCATTGTTTTTCTTTAATTCCTGACCACATACATAAAGAATTAAGTCACCATCTACAACTCTACCAAATTCATCTACAGCTAAACATCTATCAGCATCACCATCAAATGCGAAACCAATATCTAAACCTTTTTCACGTACAAAGTTCTGTAATGCTTCCATATGTGTAGAACCACAATCAGTATTGATGTTTACTCCATCTGGATGATCATTGATAACATATGTTTCAGCTCCTAATGCATCAAATACTGCTTTTGCAATATTAGATGAAGCACCATTCGCACAATCTAAACCAACACGAACATTTCTAAATGCACGTTTAGGAATACTCATTAAGTAACCAATATATCTATTTCTACCCATAGAATAATCTAATGCACGACCAATTTCATCCTTAGTTGCATATGGTAGCTCATCAGTTAAACCATCAATATACATTTCAATCTGCTTTTCTACTTCAGCATCAAACTTCTGACCCTTATCATTGATTAACTTAATACCGTTATCATAATAAGGGTTATGTGATGCAGAAATCATGATACCACAATCAAATCCATCAGTTCTTACAATATAAGATACTGAAGGAGTTGTAGTGACATGAAGAAGATATGCATCTGCACCACTTGCAGTTAAACCTGCAACTAATGCATATTCAAACATATAGCTTGAACGTCTTGTATCCTTACCAATAACGATTTTTGCTTTATGGTTACGGTTATAATACCAACCTAAATAACGACCTACTTTAAAAGCATGTTCTACTGTTAAAGTCTTATTTGCTTCTCCTCTAAAACCATCTGTTCCGAAATATTTACCCATTTTTTTGTCCTCTCTATTTCTTTTCAATAAACATAGTCACATCTACAGTTGTCTGTGACATCTTGTTTATCTTGTCATTCCCTTGTAACGCAATACCAGATAATGTTGTTGATCCTGATAAATTAGAAACATCTACCTGACAAGTAATATAGTTAATATCACTAATATCAGTACGCTTACCATAAATAGTTACAGTAGAGCTAGATAATTTATAATTTGTCATTTGATAGCCATCCTGCAATTGGCCAACAAATTCTGGTTTAACTGGCACTTCCTTAGAATAAGAATCTACATGACAGCTAACATTCACCTTTTCTGGTGCGATTGTACATTGTACTTCATTGCCATCGGCATCATATGCTTTAATTTCACATGCCTGCTGGAATGCTTTTGTCTTGCCTTCTACATCAATAAGCGCCTGGACCTTATCAATCTTATCTAGATTATTTTGTGTCGCTGTTATTGTAACACGTTTTGTAGATATTGTATCAACTGAAACGCTATATTTTTCATTTAATTTATCTTGATTAATAAACTTATATCCTAAGTCAAACTTGGCATCTACTTTAGGTAGAATCTTAATAGTCACTGTCTCAGGAATCAACATTACAGTCAAATCACTATCAAAATTTCTTGTTTTTAAAGTCACATGATGTGTTCCTTCATTATATTCAGATAAATCACAATAAACCTCATAATTACTAGTCAATTTAGTTGTATAGATATCCATAGAAGGACCAATTAATCCTATTTCTACTGTTGCAGGAAGTCCTGATACCTCATAACCTTCCTTTAAACCTTCTACCTGTACTGGCACTTTCTTTAAAGTTGCCCCTGCAGTAGTAGAATTCATGACATCTCCACCAGAGAATGAAACAAATAAAAATATTGCAAGCACAAACGAAAGAATACGTACAGAATGCTTATTGGCAAGAAGCTTATCTAATAGCTTATTAAAGTAGTTATAACCTGAAGAAAACTTTTCTACTGTTTTAGTATAAGTCTGTTCTCTTTCTTCTTTTTTAGCTTCTGTCTTCTCTTTATCAGACTTTTCTTCTTTCATAAACTGTAAGAAAAAATCTGTAGTGGAATCCGTCTGTTTCTTTTTCTTAGGATCACTCATGGTCTTCACCACCTTCGTCATACCAGTTCAACTCTGCAATCAATTTAGAACGTAACTCATTTAAGTTAATTCTTGTAAGTTCTCCATTAGCTGCAAAGCTAACATTTCCTGTCTCTTCAGATACAACCACTGTCAAAGAATCAGTGATTTCACTAATACCAATGGCTGCTCTATGTCTTGCTCCATACTGTGAAGGAATTTCCTTATTAGTAGGAGGATAGAAACAGGCAGAAGCCACAATCATATCATTCTTAATAATAGTAGCCCCATCATGAAGAGGTGTACCTTCATAGAAGATTGTAGTTAGAAGTTCTGCTTTAATAGAAGCAGACACTTTAACACCTGTATTAATAAAGTCCTGTAAAGACTGACGACGCTCAAATGTAATTAATGCGCCTGTTTTATCCTTAGACATAGTTGTAATAGATTCAACTAGTTCATCCATAGCACGTTCTCTTTCATCATCAGATAAACGATGCTGTACTTCATTTTTAGTTTGTCCCATCTTCTCTAATAAAACACGTATTTCTGGTTGAAAAATAACTACAATAGCCAATACTCCCCATGTAATGACTGCATCTACAATAGTACCAAGAGTCACAAGTCCTAGAACACTCGTAATAGCCTTAACAAGAAGAACTACAATAACTCCTTTAAATAACTGCATAGTACGCATGTTTGTCTTAAACATCATGATACCATAGTACAATAAAACCCATACTGCCAATAAATCAATAGCTGATTTTACAAACTTCCAAATCATTGGTAATTCCGACGTAATAATATTAATCATAACATCAACCTCACTTACAGATATTATAACAGTTTTGTAAATCAATGAAAACAAACATTGATATGTTACACTTATACTAATTTGTAAAGTAAGCCTTATACTAATTTGTAAA
Source organism: Catenibacterium faecis (assembly GCF_014306455.1). NCBI lineage: Bacteria > Bacillati > Bacillota > Erysipelotrichia > Erysipelotrichales > Coprobacillaceae > Catenibacterium > Catenibacterium faecis. The sequence goes on along the minus strand of NZ_JACRWG010000069.1, from coordinate 1,574 downwards.
GTAAGCCTTTTCAAAATAAGAAAAAGGGTGTAAAATACGTGACTAGGAGGCAGATTATGAATAACAAGATTATTATTGAAACTTCAGCTAGACATATTCATTTAAGTCAGGCTGATTTAGAAACTTTATTTGGTAAAGGTTATGAATTAACTAAGAAGAAGGATCTTTCTCAGCCAGGTCAGTTTGCATGTGTTGAAAAGGTAAAGGTAGTAGGAACTAGAGGAGAAAAAGCTATGTCTGTTCTTGGTCCTGTTAGAGACTATACTCAAATTGAATTAGCTCTTACTGATGCAAGATCATTAGGTCTAGAAGCACCTGTAAGAGGTTCTGGTGACCTTGCTGGTAGTGGTGCTTGTAAATTAGTTGGTCCTAAGGGTGAAGTTGAATTAACTGAAGGCGTTATTGCTGCAAAACGTCATATCCACTTCTCTCCAGAAGATGCAAAAGCTATGGGTATTAAGGATCGTCAGATTGTTAAAGTAGAAGTTGAAACAAATGGTCGTTCATTAGTATTTGGTGATGTTATGTGCCGTGTTAAAGATACTTATGCTACATTCATGCATATTGATACTGATGAATCAAATGCTGCTGGTGGACCTAAAGAAGGTACAATTATTGTAGACTAAATAGGGTAGACAAGAAATAGTATTAATTTAAAGATTAATCACTATTTCCTTGCCTCCCGTTGCACCGTACGTACGGGTCTCGTATACGGCGCTACATTTACATGATAATTTCAGACTAACTTAGATAGTAATTAAGGGGATTGACCAAGCCAGGTCTATCCTTTTTCTTTATGGCTAGAATCTTGGGACTAAGTAGAAAATTAACTACATGGCCATAAGCCTGTCTGTATAAACCTAGTCTAGTGTTTGCTACCGAGATAATTTCTTCATCTGTAAAGCGACAAGATAACTTCTTATTCAGTTTCTGAAGATTAATATAGATTCTTCTAGGTTTCTTCCATTGTTTAAGAATGATAACTCTGATTTTATGGCGAAGCCATTGACCAAAGACATCAACGAAATATTTCATCACACCTATTCGATAATAGTTAATCCACCCCACTACAATCTGATTGATTCTTTTGAATGTGACTGCAATAGGGCGTGCAATGCCTATCCTTCTAATAAGTTCTCTTCTACATTTATCGTAGAGTTTCATCTTGCTCTGATTGGAAGGCTTGCATTTCCATTCACCATTCCTTTGAAGGTAGGTGAATCCTAAGAACTTGCTTTCGGGTGGTCTGACCACCTTGGTCTTAGTAGCGCTGACTTTAAGAAATAGTTTCCTTTCTAGCCATGAAGTGACTGACTTCATTACTCTATTTGCACTCATTTCGCTCTTGACGAAGATATTGCAGTCATCTGCATATCTTACAAAGCGCAGTCCTCTATATTCCAATTCCTTGTCAAATTTATCTAAATAGATGTTAGAAAGGATTGGAGAAAGAGGACCTCCTTATGTGGACAAAGATATTATGCCGAGTTAATTTAGATAACCCTTTAATAATCAGAAGGTTTTCTTTGTTTTCTCGGCATAATAATATTATTTAAAGCTGTTTAGGAAGTCTA